>JBBITV010000149.1:0-8627 GCA_037440585.1 Chloroflexota bacterium | reverse complement strand
TCCCGCACAAGCGCTTGCTGCGTCAATTATAAATGGCTTTCGATGGTGGGTCAAAGGGAGCTTGGGGGACTTGGAGCATGGCCGGAACGCCGCCTTTAGGCGGTCGGTTCCTACCGCCTAAAGGCGGCGTTCCGCTACCGTCCCAACGTTTTTACGGATTGGTTCTTACGGTGCTGCACACACTTCCACGCTCACGTCATCCACGTAAACCGTCGTCGGGTTCCCTTCGTCCGTACTCATGTTAAACCATAAGTAGACTGTCTGGCCAGCTAATATGGACAGGTCGTCGTTCGTGAGGTCGTAGCTGGCTTCTGTCCAGTGGGTGGTTGTGTCCTGATTGCTCACGGTCAGAATTGGCATGAGCGGGAACTGAAATTCGGGAGACCCGGGTTCGAAAAGACCGGCTCTAAAGTAATCAAAGGGTGTGTTGGGATCGTCCGTTGAGGTCAGTTGGTACCAGAACGTGATCCGGCCCGAGGTGACATTGGCCGGGAAGGTGATCCCCTGGCCTAACCAATCATCGACGAGATCTGCCTCGCCCAGCCTGGCGGAGTGCCCGCCGCTATGGGAGAAGGTGGCGCGCACTACGCCAGCGGTCAACGTCCAGTTGGCAAAGCCGTTGGCCCCCGTTTCGAAGCCACCGTTGGCGATCAGCGGGGTGCAGGCGGGGCCGGGCGTCGCCGTCGGCGGCATTGTATGCGCTCCAGCACGGGTTAGTCGAACAGTGTGGCGGATTGAAATTGAGGGATTTCTTCGAGGCCTTGCGGCGGTTGCCAGCCTTCCGGTCGCCACGGAGAGGCTCCGTGCTGCATCAGAAGCACACCGCTCTGCGCCGCTTCCTCGCGCAGGGTGCGCATCCCGGGAACGGTGCGGATGACTTCTCTGCCGTCTTCAACAACGTAATGCTTCACTTCCTCTTCGGGGAGCGCGCGTTGGAAGTGAACCAGCCCAACGGCCGGCCATGCCGCCTTGCCGAAACCTCCCAGCCACTCCGCAATACGCCGGACGTCGCGTAGTGCAACGGTAAAAGTGATCTCGTAAACCAGGAACACGTAACCTGAGTCGCCTCTGAGCAGCATGACGCCGTCCAGAACGGAACTGACCCCCAGGCGCTCTTGCAGGTCCCCAGGCAGGTACTCGCCTGCAATCTCTGCTCGCCGACTGCGGAGCCAGAGGGTGATTTCACGGTAGGCTCCTGCTTCGGCCGCAACTCCGGAAACATCATCCAGTCGCTCTCCCTGTTTCTGGACCTCGCCCGTTAATTTGGCGATCTGGCGGCTGTTCTCCTGGACGTGCTGGTTCGTAGCGGCGATCTGGGCCTCGACGCGGTCCATGCGCTCGGTCAGAGCAGCGATCTGGGCCTCGACGCGGTCCATGCGCTCGGTCAGAGCAGCGATCTGGCGGCTGTTCTCCTGAACCTGCTGGCTCAGTTCATGGATCACCTTACGAACAGCCTCAAACCCTTCCCGTACAAGCACGGCATCCCGCTCACGGAGCGCGACGAGATTCTGGATGGCCTCCTGAAGGTTCTGCATCGAAGCCTGCATCTCGTCCAGCAGCAGACGCCGGACCTCTTCACGGAAGGCCGCATCCTTGCGCAGGGCTTGAAGGAATCGCGCTTTTTCCTCTTGCGTCAGGGATGGGATTGTCGCCACGTTCTTACCTCGGTCAGTTGCCCGCCAGGGCGGGTAGCATCTCGGTGGTATTATAATGCTGATCACGCCGCCCGTCAAAGGGATGGGCGATCTCCTCCTGGTCATTTTTGACCACCCGAAGCGCGTTCGGGTGGTCATTTTTGACCAGCCCAAAAACCCGGTTTTTACCATTATACCCGGCAGGCGTGCACGTTCTCTTCAACATCAACGCGGAGTTCGCCGCGCCGGTTGCTCCGCGGCCGCTGCGCGAGGTCGCAAAATCTGTCGTTTTTTCCAGTGTGCCGGACGGGATCTGTGTGTCCGGTCCGATGACCGGTGAGCCGGTTAGTGCCGATGATCTGCGCACAGTCAAGGAAGCTGTGGGCCAGGTGCCGGTGTTCATCAACACTGGAGCCCGGCGCGACAACATAGCTGACCTGATTCATTATGCGGATGGTGTGATCGTCGGTTCGAGCCTCAAGGTAGACGGCAAGACTTGGAACCCTGTTGACCCGCACCGGGTCACAGAGTTCATGGCTGCCCTGCGAGAAGCCAGGCGATAGGAGTGCTCAAGAAATCTCATCAGAAAACTCAATGGAGACTGCAAAGGAGACTGTAATGAAGCTGACAGACGAGGTCTACATCGTGGCCGCAGGCGACCATGGTATCCGGCTGACTCACCGTTCAGACTGTGCCGTGTACCTGATCAATGGCGGTGACAACCACCTGGCCTTGATCGACGCTGGCGTCGGCGCTGATACCCGGGCCATCCTGCGTAACGTCGAGGCCGATGGATTTGACCCCAAGCATATCGAAGTTGTGTATCTGACCCACTCGCACACCGATCACATCGGCGGCGCAAAAGACTTGCGCGATTGGCTGGGCTGCAAGATCGCCATCTCTGAAGAAGAGGCGCCCTTTGTCGAGAACGCGGACGAGGAGATCCTGGGCTTGCGCGTTGCCAAGGAGGCGGGCTACTATCCCCAA
This sequence comes from Chloroflexota bacterium, assembly GCA_037440585.1. Lineage (GTDB taxonomy): Bacteria > Chloroflexota > Anaerolineae > Epilineales > JBBITV01 > JBBITV01. Next base: position 6,006 of record JBBITV010000149.1, on the reverse strand, counting down.
GATTTCGTCGTGCGCCCCTGCCCGGTGGATATCCGGATCAAGGACGACCAGGAGTTCACTATCGGGAATTTGCAGATGCGGGCGATCATCATGGCGGGCCACACGCGGGCGCACGTGTGCTATCTGCTGCAGGGCAAAGAGAAGCGCTATCTCTTCGCCGGCGATCACATCACGTACGGTGGGCTGGTGAGCCTGCAGAACTACGAGAATTCGGGCTCGACCATCGAAGGTTATCGCGACAGTGCCCATAAGCTGGCCAACCTGAATGTGGATGCGTTCCTGCCGAGCCACATGCTCTTCACGCTGAATCGTGGACAGACCGAGATCGACTTGATGATCGCGGCATGTAAGAACTTGATGTTCAATGGGCGCTACTATTCGCCCATGAGAATCTTCTAAAGGGGTAGTCTCAAACTGATGAGGAGACCGCCGTGCGTATCGGCATCGTCGGCAACAATCTCTATGGCCAGATCTTCACGCGCGCAGTAGAAGCCACGGGCCGGGCTCAGGTCGTGGCCATGTGCCCGGAATTCGACGAAGCGTTGGAGCCGTTCGTCATCCAGCATGATCTCAAGCCTTATCCTGACTTGCACCGGATGTTGGAGGCGGAGAAGCTCGACGCGGTCATGCTGGCGTCCGTTACGGCACACCACGCAGCCAGCGCCCAGGCTGCATTCCAGGCAGGCGCCCACGTGCTGGTCGATCGTCCCATCGCAACCAACCTGGAAGCTTGTGACCGGATGATCGCTGCCGCCCAGGCAGCGGGGCGTATCTTGATGGTCGGCCACGTGCTCCAGTTCTGGCCGGAGTACGTGGAGGCGCGCGAGATGATCCAACGCGGCGATCTCGGCAAACCGGTCGTGGTGACGGCTTCTCGCGTCTCGGGTTTGCTGAACCCCGCGTGGCGCGCACGGCTGCTCAATCCCGCCTACGGCCTGGGCGGGCTCGAAGCACATGCCCACGACGTCGACTTCCTCATCGGTCTCCTGGGCCGGCCGCAGGCCGTCTCTGCCCAGGGCACGTTGACGGCAGAGGGAGCTTGGGCACAGATCCATACTTTGCTGCACTTCGCCAGCGGCTGCCACGCCGCCGTCGAGGCCGATTACTCTGTGCCGCTGAGCTTCCCCCTTAGCATGTACTTGCGCGTGGTGGGGGAGGACGGCACCCTCGTTTTTACATTTCGTGGAGCGCTGGCGGCCCGTGACACAGCGCGCCGCGCCCTTCTCCTCGTCAAGCCGGGCGCCGGCCCGGTCAAAGTAGAGGTGCCGCTGGACGATGCCTATGGCCGTATGGTCGGTCACTTTATCGATTGTATCCAACAAGGTAAGCCGCCGGAGCGATGCACTGCCATACAAGGGCGCCTGGCACTCGAAGTGCTCCTGGCGGTGTCCCAATCGGCTGCTGCCCGGCAAGCCGGTGCGCCGGTTGTGACCGGGGCGAAGGGTTAGCATGAATGCCGGGTATCTGCTGGGGATAGACATCGGGACCTACGAGTCCAAAGGCGTCATCGCCGACGGCGCTGGCAACATCGTTAGCCAGGCAGCCACCCCTCACGGACTGGATATGCCCCGGCCGGGTTGGGCCGAGCACGATGCCGACCAGATCTGGTGGCACGACTTTTGTTTGCTCGTCTCCCGCTTACTCGACCAGAGTGGTATCCCTGCTTCCAGAATCGCCGCGGTGGGCTGCAGCGGCATCGGACCTGATCTTCTGCCTATCGACGAATACGGGAACCCCCTGCGCCCGGCCATCCTATATGGCATCGACACGCGCGCCACAGCCGAGATCGCCGAGCTCGAGACGCGCCTGGGGGTAGAGCGCATCACAGCCGTGTGTGGCAATGTGCTCTCCAGCCAGTCGGTGGGCCCTAAGATCCTGTGGCTGGCCCGGCACGAGCCGGCTGTGTTCAAACACACGCGCCACATCCTTACGGCGACGGGCTACCTGGTCCACAAGCTGACGGGCAAGACGTTCATCGACAACTATACCGCGGCAACGTTCGCGCCGCTGTTCAATATCAACACCCTTGACTGGGACAGCGGCATGTGCCAGGGGATTGTGGCGAGCGAGGTCTTGCCCACGCCCGCCTGGCCGGGACAGATCGCCGGGCAGGTCACACGGGAGGCTGCCGCCGCCACGGGCTTGCGTGTTGGAACGCCGGTCGTCGTCGGCACGACGGACGCGGCGGCAGAAGCACTGAGCGCCGGCGTCACGGCGCCGGGCGAGCTGATGCTCATGTACGGCACCACCCTGTTTCTCATCCACGTCGTGGATCGATTGGTCGTCGATCCTCGTCTATGGGCGGGCGTGTATCTCTCCGCTGGCCAGTGGGCATTAGCCGCCGGCATGGCCACTGCAGGTGCGATCACTCGCTGGTTCCGCGATCAGTTTGCGCCCCTCGAGCAACGCGCCGAAGTGGAGGGCGGGCCAAATGCATACGCTGCCCTTTCCGAAGCGGCCGCCTCGATTCCACCCGGCAGCCAGGGCTTGCTGGTCCTCCCCTATTTCAGCGGCGAGCGCACCCCGATCAACGACCCATTGGCGCGCGGTGTCGTCGCCGGGCTAACCCTCTCCCACACCCGGACGCACGTCTACCGGGCGATTCTGGAAGGGGTCGCGTTCGGTATCGCTCACAATCTGGAGGTCATTCGCCAGGCAGGTGTGGTGACCAGGCACGCGGTGGCTGTGGGCGGCGGGACGAAGAGCAGGCTCTGGCTGCAAATTGTCAGTGACGTGACGGGCATTGAGCAAATCGTCCCGGCGCAGACCCTGGGCGCGGCTTACGGTGACGCTTTCCTGGCCGGCCTCGGCATTGGCCTGTTCAAGGAGCTGAACGACGCCAAAGCGTGGGTCAAGCCGGCGGCCGTGATCAAGCCAGACCCGGCCGCCCAGGCGGTCTACGCGACCTATTACCAGGAGTACCGCCGTCTCTATCCGAGCCTGAGAGAGCAGCTCCATAGGCTGGCCCGTCTGGGCCAAGGGGGCGTCGGGTGAACTTGCGCCGGTTGGAAGAACTCTCGTCCATCGTAGCGCCTTCGGGATACGAAGATCCGATGATCCACGTCATGCGGCGCGAGATGAGCGCCGTCGTCCCTGAAGTGCAAGTGGACCGGCTCGGCAACGTCGTGGCACGCCTGCGCGGCCCGGGCGATGGCCTGGCACCTATCATGCTCTTCGCCCACATGGACGAGCTGGGATTTGTCGTGCGCAAGATCGAGCCCGATGGCTTCGTTCGTCTGGAACGGCTGGGCGGTCTTCCGGAGCGCCTGGCGCAGGCGCGGCCGGTCGTCGTCACGAGCCGCCGAGGCCCGGTGCTGGGCGTCATTGGCGCCAAGTCGCACCACTATACCAGGCCGGAAGAGAAATACACCGTTGTACCGATCCAGGAGCTGTATCTTGATCTGGGTGTACGCTCGGCGGAGGAGGTTGCTGCACTGGGAGTGGAAGTCGGCAACCCGGTATCGTACGCGCCCTTCTTTCACACCCAGGGAGACAGCGTGATGGCGAAGACGTTGGACAATCGAGCGGGCTGCGCCGTGATGCTGGAAGTCCTGGAGCGCCTGGCGGCGACGCCCCGCAGCCGCGATATCTATTTTGTCGCTACCGTACAGGAAGAGTTCAACCTGCGCGGCTTGCTCTCCACGTTTCCGCTCATCGTACCCGAGATTGCGATTGCCCTAGACGTAGTCGTCGCGTGCGACACCCCGGATCTCCGCCCGGTGGCTGACACCCGGTTGGGTGGCGGCCCGGTGGTCTCTCTCTATACCTTCCACGGCCGGGGGACACTGGGCGGCCTGATTCCTAATCCCAAGTTAGTGCAGTTGGTCATCGATACGGCGAACAGGCGCGGCATCCCGCTTCAGCGCAACGTGTCCATGGGGTTGCTGACGGATGCATCTTTCTTGCAAATGGAGGGGAAGGGGGTTTACTGTCTCGATCTGGGCTTTGCGGTTCGCTACACGCACGCCCCGGTTGAGGTCGCATCTTTGCAGGATCTATCCAAGTTGGTCGATCTGCTGGTCGCGTTCTTGGGTGAAATCCCCGGCGAGGTGGACCTCTCCCGGGGATGAGAGAACATCGCCGTAGTGCCACTTGAGCGCGAAATGTAAAGCGAGGTCCATCGGTTACATTAACCAGATAAGGAGGAGAAAAAAATGAAACCCTATCATGCGTGGGTATGGACAGCCCTGGCGACGTTCATTGCCTTGACGCTTGTCCTGGGTGGCTGTGCACCGGCGGCAGCGCCGACCGCTGCGCCCGCCGCACCCCAGCCGACCCAACCCCCGAAGGCGGCGGTGAAAGACACGCTCGTCGTGGCCATCAATGGCCAGCCAGCCAGGCTGCAGCCGCACAACCCCGTGGGGCGCTTGAACGAAATTGTCAACGCGCTGATCTTCGACGCCATGACCACGCGCGATCCCCAGGGCAAGCTGGTACCGGCACTGGCCGAGTCGTGGAAGCGCCTGAACGACACGACGTGGGAGTTCAAGCTCCGCTCCGGGGTCAAGTTCCACAACGGCGAGCCGCTGACGGCCGACGACGTCAAGTCGCCGCACATGACGTTCCTGCAAACGATCAAAGAGGTGAAAGTCGTCGATGCCACGACCTTCCAGATCACGACGACCCAGCCGGACGTGCTGCTGCCGACGCGCCTGTTCGACTTGTACGGCGCCGTGGTGCCGATGAAATATTACAAAGAAGTCGGCGAGGAGAAATTCGGGACGGCGCCCATCGGGAGCGGGCCGTACAAGTTTGTCGAGTGGGTGAAGGACAGCCACATCACGCTCGCTGCTAACGAAGGCTATTGGGGCACCAAGCCCGCGTACCCGAAACTCACCCTCAGGTTCATTACCGACGATGCCGCCCGCATGGCGGCGGTCCTGGCGGGTGAGGTGGACATCGCCAGCAACGTACCGCCCATCCGTGTCGACGAGATTAAGGCTAGCCCCAACCTTGACATCCGCTCCGGACCCAGTTCTCGCTATTACTTCCTGGTCATGGACACCACCAAAAAGCCTTTTGACGAGGTGAAAGTGCGCCAGGCCGTGAACTACGCTCTCGACCGGGAGGCGCTGGTCAAGGGGGTGAGCCGGGGCTACGGCACGCCGATCGCCAGCGTGTTCATCCCCCAGACTTTCGGCTACGACCCGTCCATCAAGCCGGTCTACGATCTGGACAAGGCGAAGAAACTGCTGGCCGATGCGGGCTATCCCAACGGCCTGGACATCACCTTTGACTCATTCACCGGCTCAATCGTGGATCACTCGCAGGTGGCCGAAGCGATCGTCGCCCAGCTTGAAAAGGCGGGGATCCGGGCCAAGCTGAATGTGGCCGAATTCGGCGTATTTGGCCCCAAGCGGTTGGCTCACCAGACTGCCCCCATCTATATCTATAGTCTGGGCGACTGGGCCTTCGACATGGGTGTCCATCTCAAGAGCTATGTGGAGGGCTCGCAAGGATACTACTACGTGGACCCGGTGCTGGGGGGCAAGATCGACAAGGTCCTCGGCATCTTCGACGATGCTCAGCGCAAAGCTGCCTATGCGGAGATTCAGAAAGAATTCTACGACAAGGCTCTCTACGGATCTGTGTACCAGTTAGCGCAGATCTGGGCTGTGTCAAAGAAGGTCGACTGGGAGCCGCAACCTGACGAGATGTGGCGTTTCCACCTGGCCAAAGCCAAGTAAGGCATCGTCCAAGAACTAGTTCCCGACTTGGGCGCCAGACCCGAAGGGTTTCTGAAACCCTTCGGGTCTGGAAGTTGCCGTCCACGGATTTTACGCAATAGCGCAGATTCACCCATTCGCTTCGTTCAGGGCATGCTTTGTCACCCTGAGCGGAGCGAAGGGTCTCTATCCACTCACATTAGAAGCCACGCCGAGATGCTTCGCTTCGCTCAGCATGACAGAGCTTGCCCTGAGCAGAGCGAAGGGGTGACTTTTGCGGTATTGCCATAATTCACTTTGTCACCCTGAGCGGAGCGAAGGGTCTCTGCTCCGTTGCGCC
>JBBITV010000148.1:2894-8633 GCA_037440585.1 Chloroflexota bacterium | reverse complement strand
GCTGATTAAGCTGATCCCCATCCCGGGTGAATTTTGCCTTAAAGCCGACAGCGAACGCGCGGGATTCTTCCTCCGTCCCAGGCGTCGTCAAATTTAATTCAGAACTCCAGATGGCAGTGTTTGAAGTGAAGTCGGCGGCGGGGCCAAGCTGGTAGATGGGGGCGCGCAGACTGGCACCATAGAGCGATAGAAAAGCGCCGATGTTGATCTTCTGCTCTTTCATCTGCCGGACCATGAGGACGTTGTCCCCGGTGAAACCGGCGGAGACGATGACCTGCGCGCCAGAATCGCGCGCCTTATCCAGCAATGGGACGAAATCAGACATGCCCGGGGTGAATTTCTCGAAAGTTGACACCTTGACACCCCTCTGTGTCAAAGTGTCGCGCAGCTTCTCCGAGGTCTGCGTTGCCCCGGGTGTCGCAGAATAGAGGATTGCGACGTTGTTGGCGCGAAAGACGTCGACGATGGCACCCTGGGCGGCGTTAACGAAGCCATCGAGGTTGGCGATTCGGAAAAAGAACTTGTAGCCACGTTGGACCAGCCGCTTATCGAGAGATGCAGTGGCCAGGTATGGGACCTTCTGCCGCTCAGCTACTTCGCTGACCGGACCCACCAGGGTATCGACGTAGCCACCGATAAGGGCGATGACATTTTCCTTGGTAGTTAGTTCCTCGGCGGCGGCCAGGGCGCGTTCTGGCTTGCTCTCGTCGTCGCGGGTGAGCAGCACGATCTTGCGACCCTTCAGCCCGCCCTTGGCGTTTACCTCGTCCACGGCGTACTGGATGCCTTCATGGACCGGGACGCCCTGGGTAGCCTGCACGCCGGTCAGCGCGTTGATCTCCCCCAGGCGAATCTCGCCAGCGGCCGCCGGCGTGCCTGGGCCACAACCGGCCAGTAGCAGGAACAGGAGCCACAGGGGGATAAGACTACACAAGGTTTTCTTGTACCGCATAGGAAGCGTTTCTCCTCTCTATGACAGGCGCTGTCTCAGTCCCGGCGCCAGTTGCACCGCCGCCCCGGTGCGACTGGGACAGGAATAGCCGGTTTTATCTCCCCGTTGGTGTCAGATATCGCAGGTGAATTATAACAAACTCCCGGAGTTAGAGCAACTTCTCATCGAGTCGGGCTGGGTGCAGGGTAGCCTGGCGACGCTGTCGAAAGTGACTGTGGCGGCGGATACGGCCCGGTGGTGGCCGTCGGTTGCGGGCCGGGATAGCCGGGCGGGGTGGGCGTGGCGGGCAGCGGGGTGGGGGTGGGCAGGCACGCGACAACGGTGAGGACAAGACTCAGCAAGAAGACAAGGCACCACCACTGCACCCATCCGCGTCCGGCCAGGAGTCTTGCTAACGTTCCACGCATGGCCTCCTCCTTGCAACAATAACGTGCGGGCCTAGCCGCCAACTCCCTGCTCGACCCGCCGGGTGGTAGTATAGCACAGAAGTTGAAAGCGAGCAAGCGTTTGACAAAACCGCCCGTCTGTATAATAATTCAATCCATCAAGGCATCACCGAAACAAAGGCGGTCTACGAGCCGTCTCTTGCTATCATTGTCGAGGAGGTGATGCCAATGGATTGTAGTATCCAATCCAGGGGCATCACCGAGTCCTTATCCTGATCGGTGATGCCTCCGCGAGCACAAAGGCCGCAGTGTAGACTGCGGCCTTTGTGCTATTGGCGATCCAGACCTGATAGGTCTGACTGCTAGCTTCCGGGAAGGTGGCTGAGAGAGAGCAACATACTGGGTGGTGATCGCACGTTTTCCTTTTTTGAGGGACGAGAGTATAATACCGCCGATATTGCAGATATCGCAATGGAGGTTCATCGTGCTACGCACTCATACCTGCGGCGAGCTACGCCGCCAAGATGTCGGCAAGCAGACCACCCTGGCCGGCTGGGTTCACCGCCGCCGTGACCACGGCGGGCTCATTTTCATCGACTTGCGTGACCGCGACGGTCTGACGCAGGTGGTCTTCAACCCGAGCCGTGCGGCGAGCGCTCATGCGGTCGCTGCGCGCGTTGGCAACGAATACGTATTGCAGGTCACGGGCGAGGTCGGCCGCCGGCCCCCCGGTCAGGAGAACCTGACCCTGGCGACCGGCGAAATTGAGGTGCTGGTGGATTCGGCCCAGATCCTGAACCCGGCCAAAGCGCCGCCCTTCCCCATCAACCAGGAGACAGATGTTGACGAGGGGCTGCGGCTGCGCTATCGTTACCTGGATCTGCGCCGCGAGCGGATGCAGCGCAATTTCATGTTGCGCCACAAGGTGATCAAAGCGATCCGCGATTTCCTGGACGCCCGCGGCTTTCTCGAGATCGAGACGCCCATCCTGATCAAGAGCACGCCTGAAGGTGCACGCGACTTCCTGGTACCGAGCCGGATTCACCCGGGCAAATTCTACGCGCTGCCCCAGTCGCCACAGCAGCTCAAGCAATTGCTAATGGTGGCCGGGTACGATCGCTACTTCCAGATCGCCCGCTGCTTCCGCGACGAGGATCTTCGCGCCGACCGCCAGCTCGAGTTCACCCAGCTTGACCTGGAGATGGCGTTCGTGCAACAGGAGGATATTCTGCAGATTATCGAGGCGTTGATGATCCACGTTGTGGAGACGAGTTCGGACAAGAAAATTCTGTTTAAACCCTTCCCGCGCATTACGTTCACCGAGGCGATGGATAAGTACGGCAACGACAAGCCGGACCTGCGTTTCGGCCTGCCGCTCTTCAACCTGTCTGACATCGCCAGGGAGAGCGACTTTCGCATCTTCCGTGAGACGCTGGCGCAAGGTGGGCAGGTGAAGGGCGTGCGCGCACCGGGCATGGCCAGTTACACCCGTAAGCAGGTCGATGAGCTGGCCGCCTTCGTGGCCCAGTACGGAGCGCAGGGCTTGCTGACCATCACCGTCGAGCCGGACGGGATCACGTCGTCCCTGAGCAAGTTTCTGAGGCCAGGCCAACTCGAGGCCGTCGTACAGCGCGCGGAGGCCGAGGTTGGCGACCTGATCCTGATCGCTGCCGCGCAGCCCAAGGTGGTCGCCGAAGTGATGAGCCGGTTGCGGCTGGAGATTGGGCGGCGCTTGAACCTGCTGGACGACAAGGTGCTGGCTTTTGCCTGGCTGATTGATCCGCCGCTAGTGGAATGGAACGAAGAGGAAAAACGTTGGGATGCGGTCCACCATCCATTCACTTCACCCCGCGAGGAAGACCTGCACCTGTTCGAGACCGATCCCGGCAAGATCCGTGCCCAGGCCTACGACATCATCGCCAACGGTTACGAGGTCGGCGGGGGCAGCATCAGAATTCACCGGCGTGACGTACAGGAGCTGATGTTTAAGACCATCGGCCTGACGATGGAAGAAGCGCGGACCCAGTTTGGCCACATGCTAGAAGCGTTCGAGTATGGTGCGCCACCTCACGGTGGCATCGCGCCAGGCATCGACCGGCTGGTCATGCTGCTGGCAGGCGAGCCTAACATCCGCGAGGTCATTGCTTTCCCGAAGACGCAGAGCGCGATGGATTTGCTGTTCCAGTGCCCGTCCGAAGTGTCGGACCGGCAGTTGAAGGAGTTGCACCTCCAGCTTACGCAAGGTGCGACGCACTCCGGAAGTGCGTCGCACCTTGCGCAAACTGATGGCTGATATCTGTATTTGCGTTTTTTAAGGGTTTGTGGTAATATAGGATTGCAATGCCCTGCTGGGCACGTGATGCGCGCACCAGTTTTGAGCCAACACCTTCTCTGAGGGAGCCAATCTTGTGGCGGGTGAACCGTCCCGGTCACGGGGCCCCCGCCAGGTAGGCACCCACCTGCTTCGGCAGGCCCTCAAACCACGCGCAGCACACGGTTCGGCGGGGCATCAACGGTTATTATATGACAGTTCTGAAAAGCGATGATGGAAACGAGTAGGCACAGACAGTCGCCCAGCGAGTCCGGGCCTGGTGTGAGCCGGATGCGACGAGCGTGCCGAAAATCCTTCCGGAGCTGCCAGCCGAACGGAGGAAGGTACACAGGTACACAGGGAAACAGGGAGACAGGGAGACGATAGCTGTGTATCTCTGTACCTGTCTACCTGTGTACTTGTATACCTGTGTACCTGTGTACTTGTGTACCTAGTAGACCTGGCCGGGGCCGCTGCCCGTTAACGCGGCGGGGATATCGGAGGACGGATTCCTCCCGTATCTCGAGATGAGTGGGCGCATTTGCGCCAATTGGGGTGGTACCGCGGGGGTTATTATTCGAGGCTCTCGTCCCTTGGGGACGGGAGTCTTTTTGGTTTAAATACACTACAACCGATTAGAGGAAGGAACGGATTCCTTTCGCTAATCCGTTCCTTCCTCCAATCCGTTGTAGTGTTCCTGAGAGGCAAGCATGACTGAGCTACTGTACCAGACCGCTAGCTACATCAAAGAGTTTGACGCCGTCGTCACCGGGAGTGAGGGCAATGCGATAGCACTGGACCAGACGGCGTTTTATCCGGGCGGCGGCGGACAGCCGAACGATGTTGGTGCGCTGCAGGCTGGTGATAGAGTGTGGCAGGTCCTCAAGGCGCGCAAGCAGGGCGATGCTGTTTGGCACGAACTCGATGTGGAACCTCCAACGGTGGGCACCCGGGTGCACGGGACTATCGACTGGGAACGGCGCTACCGGCTGATGCGGACGCACACGGCGCTGCATATCCTGTGTGGCGTCATCTGGCGGGATTATGGAGCGCAGGTGACCGGCGGAAACATGGAGCCTGGCCAGGCGCGGATGGATTTTGAGTTCGAGCGGATGCAGCAGGAATTGGTGCGGGAGATCGAGGAGAAGATCAACGTGGAGGTGCGCGCCGGGCGCGACGTCCGGGTGGCGATTCTACCGCGCGAAGAAGCATTTCAGATTCCTGATCTGATTCGGACCAAAATCAACCTTTTGCCCGAGGGCATACGTGAAGTGCGCACCGTCGAGATCGTGGGGCTCGATCTGCAAGCGGATGGCGGCACTCACGTGGCGAATACCCGCGAGGTCGGCCCGATCAAGGTCGTCGGGTACGAGAGCAAGGGGAAGATTAACAAGAGGTTGAGGATTGCGGTAGAAGAAGGAACTCGGAGGAACTCGGAGGAACTCAGGGGAACTCAGGGGGCATAAGGTCCCCCAAGTTGCTCCGAGTTCTCCTGAGTTCCTGGTCACTAAGGAAGGAGCAACACATGTTCAAACCAGTTTCGACCCAGGTTGATTTCCCGGCTCTGGAACGTGAGGTTCTCCGGTTCTGGGCTGACACTCAGGCGTTTTGGAAGCGCGTCGAGATGAACAAGGGTAGGCGGCGCTGGTCGTTTATCGACGGGCCGATCACGGCTAATAACCCGATGGGTGTCCATCACGCCTGGGGGCGCACGTACAAAGACCTATGGCAGCGGTTCAAGGCAATGCAGGGCTTTGACCAACGCTGGCAAAACGGTTTTGACTGCCAGGGGCTGTGGGTTGAGGTTAACGTCGAACGTGACCTGGGGTTCACGTCCAAGCGCGACATTGAGGCGTATGGCATTGCCGAGTTTGTGCGGCTGTGTAAGGAGCGCGTGCTGACCTATTCCGCCGTGCAGACCGAGCAGTCGATTCGCCTGGGGATGTGGATGAAGTGGGATGACCCCGGCACGTTGCGCTGGCTGCGTGACCACCTGGGCGATGGAGTTGTGACGGTAGAAACACCCTCTGGCCCGGTAACCGATTCGGTCGACCGGCTGGTAGGCAAGCTGGGACATTGGCCGTGGAACC
>JBBITV010000148.1:0-2866 GCA_037440585.1 Chloroflexota bacterium | reverse complement strand
GATGTCGGACGAGAACAACTACACCATCTGGGCGTTCCTGAAGAAGTGCCACGAGCGTGGGTGGATCTATCGCGGCCACGACGTCATGCCGTGGTGTCCACGTTGTGGCACGGGGATCAGCCAGCACGAGATCGTCACCGAGGGCTACCAGGAAATGGTCGATCCGGGCCTGACGGTCAAGTTCCCCCTCAAGGACCGGCCGGGCGAATCGTTGCTGGTCTGGACGACGACGCCGTGGACGCTCACCTCCAACGTCGCGGCCGCGGTTGGGCCAGAACTGGTGTATTTGAAGGTGCACCAGGATAACGAAATCTACTATGTTGGCAAGGGCGCGGCCAAGCAGACGTTGCGCGGTGGCTACGAAATCCTCGACGAGCTCAAAGGCGACAACATGATCGGCTGGAAATATCACGGCCCGTTCGACGATCTGCCGGCCGAGCAGGAGAGTGGCGCAGTCGAGGCGCATCAGGTGATCCCGTGGGCCGAGGTCGGCGAGGCAGAGGGTACCGGCATCGTGCACATTGCGCCGGGCTGCGGTGCTGAGGACTTCGCCCTGGGTAAGGCGTACAACCTGCCGGCGCCCGCGCCCCTGGACGAGGACGGTATTTTCATCGCCGGTTACGGTTGGCTGGAAGGTCGCTCCGTGGCTGAGTCGGCCGACCTGATCGTGGACAATCTGCGGCAGAAGGGCGTATTCTATCGGCTAGAGCCTTACACGCACCGTTACCCGGTTTGCTGGCGCTGCAGTACCAAGCTCGTCTTCCGGCTGGTGGACGAGTGGTTTATCTCGATGGACGAACTCCGTTATGACATGATGGAGGTGACCAGGCAGATTCGCTGGATCCCTGAGTTCGGCCTGGAGCGCGAGCTGGACTGGTTGCGCAATATGCACGATTGGATGATTTCCAAGAAGCGCTACTGGGGCCTGGCCCTGCCCATCTGGACCTGCGACGCGTGCGGCTGGTTCGACGTGATCGGCGGCGAGGCGGAGCTAAAGGCGCGTGCGGTCGCCGGCTGGGAGCAGTTCGAGGGACACACCCCGCACCGGCCACACATCGATGCGGTTAAGATCCGCTGTGGGCAATGCGGCGGAGTCGCCAGCCGCATCCCGGACGTGGGCAACCCGTGGCTCGACGCCGGCATCGTGGCCTATTCGACGCTGGATTACCGCCACGACCGGGCGTACTGGGAGAAGTGGTTCCCGGGGGACTTCATCACCGAGTCGTTCCCAGGCCAGTTCCGCAACTGGTTCTACTCGCTATTGGCGATGAGCACGGCCATCGAAAACAAGCCGCCGTTCATGAACGTGCTGGGCTTTGCCACCCTGCTGGCCGAGGACGGCCGGCCGATGCACAAGAGTTGGGGCAACGCCATCGAGTTCAATGAGGCCGCCGATTCCATGGGCGCCGACGTGATGCGCTGGATGTATGCCAGCCAGAAGCCCGAAAAGGACCTGCTTTTCGGCTACCGCGGCGCCGACGACGTGCGACGGCGTTTCCTGCTCCCGTTGTGGAATGTCTACGCTTTCTTCGTCCAATATGCGAATGCCAGCGACTGGGTGCCAATGTTGAACGTTGAACGTTCAACGTTCAACGTTCTCGACCGCTGGATTCTCGCCCGCCTCCAGGTCCTGATCCGCGAAGTGACCGATCGGCTAGAGGGTTTCGACGCGGCCGGAGTGACCCAGGCGGCGGAAGCCTTTGTGGACGATCTCTCGAACTGGTACGTGCGGCGCAGCCGGCGCCGGTTCTGGGAAGGGCAGGCCGAGGCCCTCGACACGCTCTATTCCGTCCTGACGACGCTGATCAAGTTGCTGGCGCCGTTTGTTCCGTTTGTGACCGAGGTGATGTACCAGAACCTGGTCCGCGCGGTGGATGCGAGTGCACCCGAGAGTGTGCACCATCAGGACTGGCCCATCGCGGACCATGCGCAGATTGATCAGCAGTTGCTGGACGATATGGCGCTGGCGATGCAGTTGGCGGCGCTGGGCCGGGCGGCGCGCGGCTCGGCCAACGTCAAGCTGCGCCAGCCGCTGGCCAGGGCCACAATAGCCCTGCGCGATCCGGCCGAGCGGCCCCGCGCCGAGCGCCTGGCCGACGTGATCCGCGATGAGCTGAACGTCAAGGCACTCGACTTCGTCACGGACGAGGGCGAGCTGGTAGAGTACCGGGTGCGGCCGGTGTTGCCCGTACTGGGGCCGAAGTACGGCAAGCTGGTGCCGAAGATTCGCGCGGCCCTGGCGGCCCTGCCCGCAGCCGAGGTGGCTCACAAGGTGCGTGCCAGCCAGCCAGTCGAGCTACACGCCGACGGCGAGGTGGTGCGCCTGGAGCCGGAGGAGGTCGAAGTGCTCGCGGCGGCGAAGCCCGGATTCGCGGTGGCCGAAGAGGCGGGCTACGCCGTCGCGGTGACGACGGCGCTGACGCCGGAGTTGGAGCAAGAGGGCCTGGCCCGCGAGGTCGTCCGCAAACTCCAGACGATGCGCAAAGACGCTGGCTTCGACATCAGCGACCGCATCGTCACTTACTACCAGGCCGACGGCGCTCTGCGCCAGGCGATCCAGGCATTTGCGGGCTACATCAAAGACGAGACCCTGACGGTGGATCTGCGCGAGGCGGCGCCGCCGGACAGCGCATTTGCCGAGGCGGTCGAGGTGGATGGCAATCGCGGCACGTTTGGTGTGGAGCGGGTGTAGGTTGAACCGCTGTTTGAGTTAGCCGTGGAGATATGCTATACTTCAGGTCGCAATAGCTCTGTGGGCGCTAGAGCATTCAGGAGGTGCGTGCCATGCCAATGCTGCTTACACGCAAAGAGATGGAACGAAAGCTGGGGGAGGTTTTTCCTCCCAACCAGGCGATAAGCCTGGTGG
>JBBITV010000147.1:0-8637 GCA_037440585.1 Chloroflexota bacterium | reverse complement strand
ATATGAATATGAATATGAATATGAATATGAATATGAATATGAATATGAATATGAAGATGAAGATGAAGATGAAGATGAAGATGAAAGCTCAACTAGTTTTCGACTTTTCTTCTTGATAGTCTGTCGAAAATTATACTCCCCGGAACGCCATAGGTCAACTATCCAGCACAAAAAATCCAACCAGGTACGGTTCGGCCACGGTCTGTCAGGCCGCGTGTCCTACCTGCTCAATGCTGGCTGCAAATCGCCCCTCCACAATGCTCTGCCGGATCTTACACATCAAATCCAGCAGGTAGTAGAGGTTATGTAGCGTAATTAGACTTATACCCAGAATCTCACCCGCCTTGACCAGATGGCGCAGATACGCCCTTGAAAAGTGGGAGCAGGTATAACACTCACAGTCCTCGGCGATGGGTCGTGGGTCCTCGGCAAATTGGGCGTTGCGCAGGTTGAGCCGGCCCTGGTGCGTCAGGGCAGCGCCATGGCGTGCCTCGCGGGTGGGCAACACGCAGTCGAACGTGTCGATCCCGCGTGCCACCGCCTGGACGAATTCCGGTGGCGTGCCGACACCCAGGAGGTGGCGGGGCTTCGCATCCGGCAGGTGCGGGATGGTCGCCTCCAGCATCGCATACATCACTGGTCTGGGCTCGCCTACGCTCAGCCCGCCGATGGCGAACCCAGGAAAGTCCAGCCCGGCGATGAATCTCGCGCTCTCTGCCCGCAGGTCGGCAAACACACCACCCTGGACGATGCCGTACAGAGCCTGGTCTGGCCGATAGTGGGTTACATGGGAACGCTCTGCCCAGCGATGGGTTAGTTCGAGGGCGCGGCGATTCTCGGTATAATCGCTGTCGGCGGGTGTGCATACGTCCAGCGGCATGATGATGTCGGCACCCAGTTGCTCCTGGATTTGTATCACCGACTCGGGCGTGAAGCGTTGTAGCGAACCGTCCAGGTGCGACCGGAAAGTGACCCCATCCTCGTCGAGGGCGCGGAGACTGGACAGGCTGAAGACCTGGAAGCCACCACTGTCGGTCATGAGAGGACCGTCCCAGCCCATAAAAACATGCAGCCCACCCAACCGGGCGATGGTCTCTGCGCCCGGTCGCAAGGCCAGGTGGTAGGTATTCGCCAGGACGAGGGTGGCGCCCACCTCGCGCAGGTCGCGCGGCGTCATCGTCTTGACGGTGGCCTGGGTCCCGACCGGGGCGAAGCAGGGCGTGGGAATTGCCCCGTGGGGCGTGTGAATTGTACCCGCCCGGGCAGCACTGTAGGGATCAGTGGCTTCAACGGTAAATTCGAACATAGTATTATGACTTTCCCCGCCTCACCACCTGCGCCAACTCCGCCAAGTTCATAGGCTTCTGGATCCAGTCCACAATGCCCTGAGACAACAGCTCTTTTGCCTCCCGTCCCAGCGGGTAACCCGTCATGACCACCATCTTCACGCCTGGGTTCCTCTCCCTCAAGGTGTAGAACAACTCCACCCCGCCCATCCCCGGCATCACCATGTCCGCCAGCACCAGGGCAATTTCCTCACGGTGTCCATCGTAGACCGCTAGCGCCGCCTGACCGGTGGTAGCCGTGAGCACCTGGTAGCCCAGGTTCTGCAACATCGCCTTGCTGACCTCCAGCACGGCTGGTTCGTCTTCCACCAGCAGGATCATCTCACCCTGGCCACGGACGATCTCCTCCGGTGCCTGTTCTCGTGGCACTTCCCTCCGCACCGCCAGGGCAGGCAGGTAGATGGTAAACGTCGTCCCCTGTCCCACCTGGCTCTGCACGTCGATATAGCCGCCATGCTGCTGGACGATACCATAGACCTGCGCCAGCCCTAATCCCGTTCCCCGGCCCGGTCCTTTTGTGGTGAAGAAGGGCTCAAAGATGCGAGCCAGAACCTCCGGCGACATCCCGGCGCCCGTATCCGAGACGGACAGCACCACCCAGTCGCCCGGCGGCATGTCCAGGCACGGTGGGCGCCCGCCGGCTTCCAGGGTGAAGCTGGTGAGGCGGAATCGTAGTTCCCCGCCCTCAGGCATGACGTCCCGGGCATTCACCGCCAGGTTGGTCAGTACTTGCTGTAACTGGGCCGGGTCTGCATTGACCACGTACTCACCCAATTCTATCTCCCAGACCACGTGGACGCTCTCCGGGATGGTCCGTTCCAGGAACCGGACCGCCTCCATGAGAAACGGCGCCAGGTCCAGAGGCTGGCGCTGGACGATGGACTGGCGGCTGAAATCCAGGATCTGGTGGATGAGTTGGGCGGCCCGCTGGCCCTGGCGCGCAATGACGCCCAGTTGGTTCCGGGCGGGGTTCGGAATATCCGGACGCATTTGCAGAAGCTCGGCAAAGCCGATGATGCTGGTCAGGATGTTGTTGAAGTCGTGGGCGATGCCCGCTGCCAGGTGGCCCACCGCCGCCAGGCGTTCCTGCTGTTGGCTGCGCTTCTGGAACTCCCACTGCTCCGTGACGTCCCGGAGAACCAGCACCCAGCCTCCCGCCTCCGGACCCACTTCCATGGGCTGGGCCGCCACCTCGAATACTCGACGCGGGCGACCTTCCGCAATCACCTCATGGTGCGACCCTCTGACGGGCGGCTGCACGAGTTCTTCAATGGGCCGCTGGCCAAGGGCGGTGAGCACTTCACCCAACCCTGCATCGGCCAGCACAGCCAGGTACTCGCGAGCGGCCGGGTTGGCCAGGCGGATGCGCCGCTCGGCGTCCAGCAGGAGCACCCCTTCGGGCACGGTGTCCATGAGCTGCTGCACCTGTCGGGCCTGCTTTTGAGTCTTTTCGAGCAGCCGGGTGTTCTCGACGGCGATGGCGGCCTGGTTGGCGAACAGGGTGAGTAGCTCCAGGTCGGCCTGGGTGAAGCGCCGGATTTCCACATCGTGGTGCACATGGATCACCCCGGTCACCTGGCCCTGCCAGATCATCGGCGCGCTAAGCACGGTGGTGAAAGGTTGGTCCTCCTCGAAGACAGCCGCACGGCCTGGCCAGGTGCGATAGTCATCGATGAGGAGTGGCTTTCCGGTCTGGGCCACGAGACCAGCCGCACCCTCGCCATACTTGAGCACGGTACCGACGTAATCACGCTTGATGTTGTAGCTCACGACACAACGGGCTTCCTGTCGCTCCGGATCACAGAGGTACAGCCCACCGCTGGGAGCGTTCAGCAACCGCGCCGCTCGTTCGACGATGGTCCGGAGCAGCACGGGCAGATCGTGGGGAGCGGTGATGTCAAGGGAGGTTGCGTAGAGCGCCGCCAGTTCGTCGGCCCGGCGGCGCAGCACCTCCTCCGCCCGCTTGCGCCCGGTGATGTCGCGAACGACAGCACACAAAACCTCCCTTCCGCCATGAGAGATGAGGTTAACACTGACCTCGACATCCACCAGGGAACCATCCTTACAGCGGAATCGCCGTTCGCCAATGAAGTGGTGTCCTTGTGTCAGGACACGCCGGGCATTATTGTCAATGCTTTCACGGTCGTGGGCGACGATATCGTACAGGGTCAGTCCAGGGATTTCTGCGGCGGCGTAACCGAGCAGATTCTGAAATGCAGGATTGGCTTCCAGCAGGCGTTTGGTATCCGCGTCAACCATGAGGATGCCTTCTGAGACCTGCTCAACCACGGCCCGGTAGCGTTCTTCGCTCTCCCGCCGCTCATACTGGGAATGCTCTAACCTTGCCAGCATCCCATTGATGGCGTCGGCCAGGCTCGACAATTCATCCCGTCCGGTCATCGCCACGCGAGCCGAGAGGTCACCACTTGCACCAATGCTGCTGACCCCCGCACTGAGACGCGCCAGATGAAAGAGAACCAACTTCTCTAGAAGCCACAAGGTCAGCACGCCAAACACCAGACCCAGCACAAGGAGCGACAAGAGCAGATAACGCGTGCTGGCCTGGCCTTGCTGGTAGATGACTCTGGGGCTGTCCACGCGCAACAGGAGACCAGGCTTCCCGTAAATGTCCTTCAGCAGGGCATATCCCGCAATGGACTCTGTGCTCAGCGGCCGGACGAGAATCGGTGCTGTCTCCGACAAAGAGGAACGCACCCCCTGAAAGTCGGGGGGCATCTGCGCAGCGTCGAACTGATGCACGGTGAGAGACAGATGGGTTAGCCTGACCAGACGCTCGATTTCAGCGGTGTCCAGATAACGTCCGAAGATCAGTGTCCCGCGGATAGGACCTCTCCTTTCACTGGTGAGGATAGGCCGTGAGGCAACGAGCATCGAGGCTTCAGGAAGAAGAACGATCCCCGTGATGGTGCTCTCTGTATTAGAGTGGCGCAGAAGGAGGTCATTGGCAGAAAGGTATTCCTGCAAGCTTCGGGGAACAGGTATTTCTTTTTCGTTCTGCAGATCGAAAGCCTTGTCGTAAACGATCTGGCCGGAGGAGTTAACAAATAGCATCAGGTTGAGCTTGAGATTACGGAAGGTTTCATTGCCGAGGTTCGACCTGACATACCCGTCGTTGGCATCCTTGATGAAGGCGTAGGTATCGTCCCAAGTAGCCCAGTCGCCAGCCGTACGGTTCAAAGTGGAGAGACCATCGAATAAGGCATCCACGGCTCGTTCAACATTCTGGCGGGTGCTCTGTTCCTCCAGTTTGGCGAAACCATTCAGCAAGATGGTCGATGAGGTGACATACAGAACCACAACCAGACCGACGAGCGTCGCACCAATGATGAGCAGTGTCTTCTTACGCAAGGTCACGGAGTCGTCCTCTGATGAGGCAGGTTGTCCTCAAGTATGAAACGTTCCCCACGTCGAGAGCGTTATCTACTGGCTGAGGACGACCTGGTTTGACAAAACCCAGCCTGTGACTTATGATCACAACTCAGGCTGGGTGCAGAAGAGATACGAGCCGGGGAAAAGAGGCGCGAGTAACGGGAGTGGATGGGAGTCGAACCCACCGCGCCCAGCTCTGCGCTACGCGCCACTGGTTTTGAAGACCAGGCAGCCCACCGGGACCGAACCACCCCCGCGCAGCCAGGAATCATACTACAGCTTCGATGACGAGTCAAACAAGAGATGCGTGATGCGCGATGCGCGAAAAATTCACACGCATCACGCATGATGCATCATGTATCACGCCTTGAAGACCAGCGATTTCGACTACACTCTACCACCCGGCTTGATCGCCCAAACGCCGGTCGAGCCGCGCGATGCAGCCCGTCTCCTGGTCGTCCATCGCCAGACCGGCTCCATTGAGCACCATATCTTCCGGGACCTGGAAAGGTTCCTGCGCCCCGGCGACCTGCTGGTCGCCAACGACAGCCGCGTGCTACCGGCCCGGCTCTTCGGGCGCAAGATACCGACGGGCGGCCGGGTGGAGTTGCTGCTGCTGGCTCAGCGCGACGCGCTCACCTGGGAGGCGCTTGTCGGGGGACGGCAGGTAAAGCTGGGAACCAGAGTTGAGCTCGGGCCGCGCGCCCTCCTCCCATTGCCTGTCACGGCTGAGGTTTTGGAAGTGCTGGACAGTGGCGCGCGTCTGGTTCGCTTCAGCCAGGCTATCGAGCCCCTGCTGGATCAGGTGGGCGAGATGCCGTTGCCACCCTACATCCACACCCCCCTGGCCGACCCGGAACGCTATCAGACCGTGTACAGCCGCATCACTGGCTCGGCGGCCGCGCCGACAGCCGGCCTCCACTTCACCGTGCCCCTCATCGCCCGCCTCCAGGACATGGGCGTCGGGTTTGCCTTCATCACCCTCCACATCGGCCTGGATACGTTCCGGCCCGTGGAGGCCGAGGACGTCCAGCAGCATGCGATGCATAGCGAGTGGGTCGAGCTACCCGTCGAGACGGCGGCGGCCGTCAACCACACCCGGGCCAGCGGCGGCCGCATCTTCGCCGTCGGCACGACCGCTGTGCGCGCGCTAGAATCGGCGGCGTTGGTCGCCGAGGGCATCGACGTGAGCTGGCAGCAGGACTTCACCCAACTGGTTCCCCGATGCGGCCCGCTGGCTCCTTTCTCTGGAAGGACCCGCCTCTTCATCGTACCCGGCTACCAGTTCCGCATGGTCGACGCGCTCATTACGAACTTCCACCTGCCGCGTTCGACGCTCCTGATGCTGGTCACCGCGTTCGCCGGGCAAGACATGGTCAGGCGGGCGTACCAGGAGGCTATTCAGCACCATTACCGCTTTTACAGTTTTGGGGACGCGACCCTGGTGCTGTGACAACGGCCTGGGCCTAATATTTCGAGACGTTAATCTCCTCCATCGTCCCCGTCACCATAAACACCACACGCTCGCAGATATTCGTAACACGGTCGGCGATGCGCTCCAGGTTGTGGGCGGCCCACAACAGGTAGGTAGCCCGGTTGATCTTGTGCGGGTCCTGGAGCATGATCAGTAGCAGCTCGTTGTACACCTGGTCGTAGAGGCCGTCGACCTCGTCGTCCTCAGTTGCGATTTGCTTGGCAGCGCCGGCATCGCGCCGGACAAAAGCATCCAGGCTGCGCCGCAACATATCGCGGGACTTTTCGGCCATGCGTGGGATGTCGATCAGCGGCTTGACCAGGGGCTGCTCGCCGTGCATGATATTGATTTTGGCGATGCCCTCGGCGTGGTCCCCCATGCGTTCCAGTTCATTGGCGATGATCAGGATAGCGATGATGGCCCGCAGGTCGCTGGCCATCGGCTGTTGGGTGGCGATAAGGTCCAGGCAACGCTCTTCCAGGTCGAAGCGCATCCGGTTGATCTGGAGATCGTCGTTGATAACCTGGCGCGAGGCTTCCATGTCGCGCGCCTTGAGTGCCGCCACTGCGCGCTCCACAGCCCTGTCCACCAGGCTGCCTAACAGAAGCATCTGGTCCTGCAGTTCCTGAAGTCGTTGCCCGAACTGATGTCTGATCATTTTTACGTCCTCCGTGTTTGCGCTCATGGCGCCATGCCTTCGTCCATCCACTGCTTGAATCTGGCAATATCCACAGCCGACCAGGGTTCGTCACAGGGCATCGAGCCGTCGGACAGGCGCTCGTAGATGTTGCGCGCTTCGGTGCGGACGTCTTCATACTTCGACAGGTCAAAGTTGGCGATGTCTTTCATCACCTTGATATCGTTTTCGCGAAACAAGGGGCGGATGTCTTGGGCAAAACTGAGCGGTGGCATTTGATTTATCTCCTCAGGACTATCACTTCAGAAAGAACGCCATCATGACTGCAGAATAAACCTACACAATTACTGGCTCCATGTATTCTCCAAACACCTGGCGCAACACCCCCATCATCTCGCCAAGCGTTGCGTATGCTTTCACGGCGTCAAGGATGTACGGCATGAGATTCTCGGTGCCCTCGGCGGCGCGGGCCAGGGCGTCCAGCGCCCGGCGCACGGCGGCGTTATCGCGCTCCCGGCGCAGACGCTCCAGCCGGGCCACCTGGCGTTCGTAGCCTCGCGGGTCCATCTCCAGGAGCGGGATGCGGATCGGCTCGTCCAGGACGTAATCGTTGACGCCGACGATGGTGCGCTTGTTGGCGTCGATCTCCCATTGGTAGCGCGCCGCCGCGTCGGCAATCTCCTGCTGCATGAAGCCGAGTTCGATCGCTCTGAGAACGCCTCCCAGGTCATCGATGCGGTGGAAGTACTTATAAGCTTCCTCCTCAACCTTGTTGGTCAAGGCCTCGACGAAGAAACTGCCGCCGAGGGGATCGATGGTATTGGTGACGCCGCTTTCGTGGGCAATGATGTGTTGGGTCCGCAATGCAATGCGCACTGCCAGCTCCGAGGGTAGCGCCAGCGCCTCGTCCATCGAATTGGTATGTAGCGATTGGGTCCCGCCCAGCACGGCTGCCAACGCCTGAATCGCCACCCGGACGACGTTGTTCTCAGGTTGCTGCGCGGTCAGGGAGACGCCGGCCGTCTGGGTGTGAAAGCGCATCCACCACGAGCGCGGGTTCTTCGCGCCGAACGTCTCCCGCATTTCCCGCGCCCAGATGCGGCGCGCCGCCCGGTACTTGGCAATCTCCTCGAAGAAGTCGTTGTGGGCGTTGAAGAAAAAGCTCAGCCGTGGCGCGAAGTCGTCGACGTCCAGGCCGCGATCCAGGCACCAGCGAACATACTCAAAGCCGTCGGCCAGTGTGAAGGCGAGTTCTTGAACTGCCGTCGACCCGGCCTCGCGGATATGATAGCCGCTGATGCTGATAGGGTTCCAGCGCGGCAGGTACTTGCTCGCAAACTCGATGGTGTCCACCACCAGCCGCATGGACGGGTGGGGTGGGAAGATAAACTCTTTCTGGGCGATGTATTCTTTGAGGATGTCGTTCTGGATAGTCCCACCAAGGACAGCCATCGGGATGCCGCGCTTCTCTGCGGTGGCGATGTACATCGCCCAGATGATGGCGGCCGGGCTGTTGATGGTCATCGACGTAGTGACCTGGTCGAGGGGGATGCCATCCATCAGGATTTCCATATCCTGGAGCGATGAGACGGCGACGCCACACTTGCCGAACTCGCCAGGGACCATCGGGTCGTCGGTGTCGTAGCCGTAGAGCGTCGGCATGTCGAAAGCAATGGAGAGGCCGGTCTGGCCGTGGGCCAACAAGTACTTGAACCGCTGATTTGTCTCCTCAGCCGTACCGAACCCGGCAAACATACGCATCGTCCAGAGGCGGCCGCGGTACATGGTGG
>JBBITV010000146.1:0-8643 GCA_037440585.1 Chloroflexota bacterium | reverse complement strand
TTAGCCGGGCAAAGCCGACGATGATGTTCTGCGCATAGTGTTCGTGAACCTCGAAGAAGTCGCCGTCATCCACCACCGCACGGATGACCTGTTTCATGTCGTAGGCTTTGTTAGGGTTGTCAGGGACGAGGGTATCAAGTTCATCCTCCATCCGCATGGGGTCGTCCGTGCACGGAAAGCGGGGCGGGTCCTCCATGTTGTTTTGAGGGATGTACGTCATCAGCTTCCGCAGCAACTGGAGGCAATGCTGTTCGTCGTCGGCGGCGAAGTGGGCGACGCCGCTAATAGTGTTGTGAACCATCGCGCCGCCCAGTTCATCGAAGGTCAGATCCTCGTGGGTTACCGTCTTGACCACTTCTGGCCCGGTCACGAACATGTAGCTGGTTTCTTTGACCATCAGGATAAAGTCGGTGATAGCTGGAGAATAGACTGCGCCGCCGGCGCACGGTCCCATAATCGCAGAAATCTGTGGGATGACGCCCGATGCCAGGGTATTCCGCAAGAAAATATCGGCATAACCGCCCAGGGAAACGACCCCTTCCTGAATGCGCGCCCCGCCCGAGTCATTCAGCCCGATCACCGGCGCGCCGTTCTTCATCGCCATATCCATGATCTTGCAGATTTTCTCGGCATGCGCCTGCGAAAGCGAGCCGCCGAAGACGGTGAAATCCTGGGAGAACACGTACACCAGGCGGCCATCGATGGTGCCGTAGCCCGTCACTACGCCGTCGCCCAGAATCTTTTGCTTGTCCATCCCGAAATCGGTAATTCGGTGGGTGACGAACATATCAAGCTCGTGGAAACTGTTCTCGTCCAGGAGCAGGTCCAGGCGCTCGCGCGCGGTGAGCTTGCCCTTAGCGTGTTGCGCCTCGATGCGCTTGAGACCGCCGCCCAGCTTGGCCTCTTCCTTGAGCCGCCGCAAGTGCTGAATTTTGGGATCAATACTGACCTCGGTAACCATGCAAACCTCCTGAGGGTGAACGAACAGGCGAAGAAAACGGAAAAATTCAACACAACTCACTTTGACATGGATATTATACCACGGTCGTTGTTCCAAACCAAAAAGCCCACTCGGTATCGGGTGAGCTTTCGGAAAGACGACCCTGTCACTCTGGTGTTAAGCCCGTCGCAATCGGGGCCGGAACTTGTAACCATAGACAATCAGGCCTTCAGTCCCATACTCGCGCAGTTTGCGCACCACCATCTCGACTGGCATGCCAATATAGGGTTTGCGACTGCCCATGTCCGTGAGTTGCGCCGTCACGATAGGGCCGTTGTCAAGCTCGACCAGTGCGACCGCATAGGGCTCAAACTCATTGAAGCCTAGCGGCGCCTGGCGGATGATCGAGTAGGAATACACCTGTCCTGTTCCCCTGAAATCCTGCGACTGCAGGTTCTCAGATGAGCAATCCGCACACACCTGGCGCGGGGGGAACAGCTTGGCCCCGCAATCCTGGCAGACGACACCGGTCAAGTGATAGCGTTGGCTTTTCAGACGCCAGTGGCGTGGGAGATCCATGTTGTTACCCTCCTCTCCTACGAATCTGCTTCCAGAATATGCGTCACAATCGTGGCCCCACTGCCACCCACACTCTGCGCCATCCCGATCCGCGCATCCTTGACTTGATTCTTCCCGGCCTCACCACGCAACTGCTGTGCCAGCTCGACGATCTGGTACAGTCCGGTGGTGCCCACTGGATGGCCGCGCGCTTTCAGGCCACCCATCGTCTGGATCGGTAGCTTGCCGTCCAGTGCGATGTGGCCTTCTTCGGCCAGGGTCCAGCCACAGCCGGGCTCGGCGAAGCCACAGGCCTCCAGAGAGACGCAGGCCATGCTGGTGAACGCATCGTGGACCTCAAAGATGTCAATATCCTGAGGGCCAAGGCCCGCTTGCTTGTAGGCTTTTTGTGCCGACATCTGAGCAGCGGCAAGCTGGAGCAATCGCTTACGGTCGTGCAGGGCGATGGCGTCTGTGGCGACGGTCGAAGCGCGGATATGTACCGGCTTTTGAGTGAACTCCCGCGCCCGCTCTCTGGGCGCCAGGACGACCGACGCCGAGCCATCGCCTGTCGGACAACAGTCTAACAACGTCAGTGGCTCAGCCACCATCGGCGATTCCAGGTACGCCTCACGGGTGATCGGGAAACGCAGCAATGCGTTGGGGTTATTGACCGCGTTGCGGTGACCGTTGATGGCAAAATTTGCCAGGCGCTCCCGGCCGACCTTAAATTCGTACATATAGCGTTGCAACACCAACGCATTCAGCGCAACGAACGAAACACCGTGGTCCGATTCGTAGTCGGCGTCGGCAGCCGTCGCCAGGCCAGTGGTGGTCTTGGCCCGCACCGTGTCCGTCATCTTCTCCACGCCGGTCACGATCACGATGTCGCGCAATCCGCTGGCGACGGCCAGGTAGCCCAGTACCAGGCCAGCCCCACCCGAGCCACACGCCGCCTCGACCTTGAGTGCCTCAATCCCACGCAATCCCGCAAAGTCGGCAATGAGCGCGCCCAGGTGCTCCTGGCCGCCGTACTCGCCCGAAAGCATATTAGTTACGTAAATCGCATCCGCAGCCTGGATGCCGGCATCCTTCATCGCGTTGCGCGTCGCCTGCACGGCCAGGTCGCGCAGCGATTTGTCCCAGTGCTCTGCCACCGGCACCTGTCCAAGCCCGATAATGCTCACGTCTCGCATGATTTCACCTCCGGCACTTCATTCATGCAGCCTACCTGTGTACCTGACGTAAGTCGCGTAATCGATCTCTTCCCGGCGCGCAATATAGTCGTTGATAGATGGGCACATGTCACAGCGCTTCGCAATCTGGTCGGTGACTATGAATGAAAACGCATCGCTGCCTGCCCCCGAGCCATAGGAGACCAGAAATATCCGGTCGTTCGGCCCGGCGACTTCGAGGCAAGCGGCCAGGCCCAGCAGCGACGATGCCGCATACGGATTCCCGATCCGGTTCACGACCATGCCGTTTTTCAATTGGGCTGTAGTAAATCCAAGCGATTTGGCAGCGCGTTGTGGGAAGCGTGGGTTGGGCTGATGGAACACCGCCATCTGGTAATCGCTTGCCGTCCGGCCGAGCTCCGCCAGCAGGCGCTGGCTGGCTTCCTGCGTATGCCGGAAGTAGGCCGGTTCGCCGGTAAAGCGATCGCCCTGCTCCAGGTGCCGCTGCCTCGAGCGACGGAAAATGTCGGGGGTATCTGTCGCATAGGAGACTGAACCCTCGACCAGGGCAACAGCCTCTTCTTCCGGCCCGATCAGAATCGCCGCCGCGCCGGCCGCCGCGTTGTGCTCCATATCGTCGCCGGGCGCGCCCTGGGGCACATCCGAGCCGATCGCCAGAGCATAGCGCGCCATACCCGAGCTAACCAAAGCTATTGCCGCCTGCATTGCCTCCGTCCCTGCCTTGAACGCGAACTCGAAGTCCGCTGATAGCACCTCAGGTGCTGCACCGATGGCTTCTGCCACCGCCGTCGCCGCTGGCTTGACGGCATACGGCTTCGACCCGGAGCCAACCCAAACCGCGCTGACGTCGGCGCCGTCCACCCCGGCCCGCGCCAACGCGTTGTGGGCCGCCTCAATTGCCATCGTCGTCACGTCTTCGTCCAGCCCCGGCACCGCATTTTCCTCAGTGCCAGCCTCAGTTTTGCCCTTCCAGATCCGCTCGATCTCCGCCAGCTTGATCCGGTAACAGGGCACATAAGTCCCGTATCCTACGATGCCAACGGTGCGAATTGGTTTCACGTTACCTCACCCCTCTAAACAATGACCAAATCCCAAATCCCAATGACCAATTTGGGATTTGGTCATTGGTCATTCGTCATTATCTGGGTGCTGGCCATTCCTCCCCAAATGCCTCAGGCAGCCCGAGATACTGCACTTTGCTCAGGAAGTCCTCGACGTCGTAGGCCATCACCACCAGATCGCGTTTCTTGCCGTTCTTGCCCTTCACGTAGTTGGTCAGGCGGCCCTCCTGGGTGAACCCCAGGTGCTGGAACACCTCGATGGCGCCGGTGTGGTCTGAAGCCATTTCGGCGATGATCTTTTCCAGGCCCTCGTCGACCGCCAGCGAGAAGATTTCGCGGGCCAGCAGCCGGCCCAGCCCTCTACGCCGGAAGCCCTGGCCCACCAGCAGCCAAATCTCCCCGACATGGTCGCTCCAGTGAGGGTTGTGTCGCCGCAAGAAACCCACACCGGCGACCTGGGCATCGATCTCGGCGAGGACCAGCTTCGCCCGGTCATAGCCCAACGGGCTGGCGCTATGCTGGAGCATCTCAAAAACTTCCGGCTGCGTCACGTCATACTTGAGGAAATCGCGGTCCTGCACCGGCAGCCCGCGAAAAAACTGGCGTACCTTCTCCTCGTCACCCGGCCCCATCAGGCATAGCAGCACCGGCGTCCCGTCCGGCAATTCCAGGTGCTTACAGTATTCTTCAGACATGCTTCACCTCCATCACATGTAAAGTCCACCATTGATATTTAGACTCTGCCCGGTGATATACGCGCCAGCTTCACTGACGAGATAGACGACGGCTTTGGCAATCTCACCTGTGCGGGCGAACCGGCCCAGTGGAATACGGCTGATGATTTGCTCCTTGAGCTTCTCTGGAACTTCCAGGAGCATCTCCGTTTCGACAAAACCGGGGCAGATAGCGTTGACAGTGATCCCAGAACGCGCACCTTCCAGCGCGACGGCCTTAGTGAAACCAATAATACCGGCATTGGCTGCCGCATAGTTTGACTGGCCAAAGTTGCCCATTTGACCGATGACCGAGCTGATATTGACAATCCGCCCGTATTTCTGATCCAGCATGTATGGCCAGACTGCGCGGGTGCAATAATACATGCTGTCCAACTTGACGCTGACGACCTCATGCCACATCTCCGGGGTGAGGTTCTTGAGGGTTTTATCACGCGCCAGGCCCGCGTTGTTCACCAGAATGTCCACCCGGCCGAAATGCTGGACAGTGGTCTCGACCATGGCCCGGACATCCTCGTGACTGGCAACGTCCGCCCGGACGGCCAGCGCCTTGCCGCCGCTGCGCTGAATGCCCTCAGCCACTTCCTTCGCCCGTCCCTCACTGCGGACGTAGTTAATCACCACAGCCGCTCCATGGCGACCCAGCTCTTCGGCAATCGCCTGGCCGATGCCGCGTGAGCTGCCCGTTACAATTGCAATCTGCCCATCGAGTGCGCCCATCTTGCCCTCCTCTGTGACACTAATTTGTTGACTCGTAGAACACGGTTAGATAGGCACGGATGGCTTGCTCGATATTCGCGAGTGCCTCTTCGACTGTAGTGCCCCTGGAGACGCAGCCCTGCAAGACCGGACAGCGCACGAAGTACCCACCGCTAGCCTGGTCCCGGCGTAGGATCACCTTGAATGAGACTTTGATGGTCTCCCTGCGCCCGGCACAATCGCCATCTGGCACGTCCGCATCTCCGGTCCGGCTGTGTGCGGAGATTATAGCATAAAAACAGGGGGCTGACTACTCTACAAATGGGCGGTTGATACCTACTAAATGCCCCGGGCACCGGCAATCTGAGGCCCCGAAGCGCGGCACGGCAATGCCTGCTCCCGGCTGGCAGCGGGCTGCCGCCGCCCACCGGCATTCCAGGCGCTCGTTCGAAAGCACGGTCCATACCTCGACGATGGCCGCCTGCTCCAGCAGGTAGTCGATGTGCCAGTGGCACCGCTTCTCCACCCGCCGGTGGCGCGCGACCCGAGCGGCAACTCCGCCCGGCCCGAGCGCACTTCCGAAGTAGAGATAAATACCGGCTGGGAAGTCGAAAGTTCCCAGCCGGCCAATGGTCATGTTTGCGTCGGTTTCCAGCCACACCACTAGGCAATAGCTCCCCGGTTCGCTCATCGCGCCCTCAGTTGAGTTTACTTCTGCTCCACAGGATAGTTGGCCTGTCGCCATGCACCAAACCCACCCAGGAGCGCCTTCACGTTCTTGAATCCTTTGTCCATCATGATCTGCGCCGCACGGGCGCTGGTCTCCTCGGCCGGTCAGGTGCAATACGTGACGATTTCCTTGTCCTTCGGCAATTGCGTTAGCCGCTGCTCAGTTTCGGGCAAGGGGATGGATACAGCACCCGCTATGTGGGAGTCCGCGAACTCTTGGGCGGAGCGCGAATCGACCACGAAGATTTCCTGGCGATCCAGCTTGGCCTTGGCCTCAGCCGGGGTAATACGGGGCACGTTCGGATAGGGAATGTTTTCAGATGGCTGTGATTTCGCTACTAGCGTATTGGCGGCCGGGGCGAGGGACGAACCTGGTTGCGTCAGGTAGATACCCAGTGCCACCACGAGCAACCCCGCGAAAAAGACGGCCAGCAGATAGAGTGGATTGATCCGGTCAAGAAAGCTTCGCTGCTGGCGCCGTTTCTTTCTTATTCTGCGTTGTGCCATAATCTCCTCCTGGCGGCGGATTATAGCACACGCCCCGCTCTGTGACAACTGTGGACGAGGATTGGACCTGATTTGCACCGATATAAGACCAGATTAAGACCTCGCTGTGGTAATATCTACTTGGGCCATATGTATCCGGCCGGCGGCCGTGGCGAAGTACGATTTGCCCTGAGCAGGCCTGCCCGTGTATCTCTTCTTTCCCTGCAAGGAGGCAGTTCATGGATTCTGAACGTGAGGTTGTCATTGTAGGCGCCGCCCGCACTGCTATTGGCTCCTTCCTGGGCTCGCTCGCGACGGTGCCGGTGACCCAACTTGGTGCGGTTGTTATCCGCGAGGCGGTGGCCCGTGCCGGGATCAGGCCGGCCCAGGTCGATGAAGTGTTGATGGGCATTATCGTAACTTCGGCGCTAGGCCAGGCACCGGCGCGCCAGGCAGCCATCGCCGCCGGGTTGCCTCCCACCGTCGGGGCGACGACGCTCAACAAAGTCTGTGGCTCAGCACTCAAGGCAGTTACGCTGGGAGCAGGGATGATCCGCGCTGGCGACGCCGACATTGTCGTCGCCGGTGGGATGGAAAACATGAGCCTGGCGCCTTACATGCTCCCCAAAGCGCGCACGGGCTACCGGCTGGGCAACGACCGGCTGCTCGACGCCGTTATCCACGACGGCTTGTGGTGCCCCTTCGAAGACACACACATGGGCAATCTCGCCGAGCTGACTGCCCGCGAGTACGGCGTCAGCCGCGAGGCGCAGGATGAGTTCGCCCTGAATAGTCACCGCAAGGCACTGGCCGCCATCGAGGCAGGTAAGTTCAAAGCCGAGATTGCCCCGGTGAGCATCCCGCAAAAGAAAGGCGAGCCGATCCTGTTCGACCGGGATGAGTGCCCGCGCGCCGATACGAGCCTGGAAAAACTGGCGAAGCTGCGCCCAGCCTTCGAGGAGGGTGGAACAGTGACCGCCGGAAACTCGCCCGGGATCACCGATGGGGCCGCGGCCGTTGTCCTGATGAGCCGGGATCGCGCCGATAAACTAGGCCTCACGCCGTTGGCCAGGATCGTCGGGTATGCCCAGGCGGCGTTAGAGCCCAAATGGCTCTTCATCGCCCCGGTCCAAGCAACCCACCGCGTCCTGGAGCGCACTGGTCTGTCCCTGGACGCCATTGACCTGATCGAGTGCAACGAAGCCTTCGCATCCCAGATGGTGGCCAACGGGAAGTTGCTGGGATGGGACTGGGACCGGGTGAACGTTCACGGCGGCAGCATCGCCCTGGGCCATCCCATCGGCGCGAGCGGCGCGCGGATCCTGGTGACCCTCCTGTACGCGATGGCCGACCGGGGTGTCAAGCGCGGTCTCGCCAGCATCTGCCTGGGCGGTGGTGAGGCCGTCGCTATGATCGTGGAACGGTAGCCCGAACATCGGCCAACCGTAGTCTAACCGGCACCGTTCAGTTGAGGTTCCGTCAAGCAAGATTCTGCTGCTTGTGGCAAAATAAGGTGGCGGAATTACCCAGCCTCGTATAGGACCTGAAATCCTCACAATGGTGTGAGACGGTGTAACACATCCCTCGAAAGGCTCCACATTCAGAGCCTTCCGGGGGTACGTTCTTCGTCTTCCTGTATTCCTCGGCCGCCGCGCAATCCACATTGTCGACAATCCAAGAGACACCAGAACCACGGACAGGAGGCTTATGATGCCAATCAAGCACCTGCGTAGCTGGGTCCTGGGTGTGTTCGCCTTGCTGGTACTGGCTGGCGCCCTGGGCCAGCCCGTTACTGCGCAATCCGGTTACGCGGATCAGGTGATCAGCCTGGTCAATCAGAGGCGGGCCGCGGCCGGGTTACCAGCTTTTCAGCCGGACAGCCGGCTGATGCAGGCAGCGCAGTCGCACAGCACAGATATGGCAACCCGCAACTTCTTGAGCCACACCGGCTCAGATGGCTCCAACCCTGGCACACGCATCACACGCGCCGGCTATTCCTGGACGAGCTATGGCGAAACGGTCGCCGGCGGACAGCCGTCGCCCGCCGATGTCGTGGAGGCCTGGATGAACAGCTCAGGCCATCGCGCGATTTTGATGGGCAATTACCGGGATATTGGGGCTGGTTACGCCTACAACGCCAGCAGCACGTATCGCCACTACTGGACGATCGACGTCGCCACCGGATCAGGCGGAAGCACCCCTATCGCCCCCCCCCCCCCCACCCCCCCCCCCCCCCCCCC
>JBBITV010000145.1:4677-8726 GCA_037440585.1 Chloroflexota bacterium | reverse complement strand
GCAGGTAACTGCTCAGCCCAGTTCCCAACGGACCTCACCCCACTCCCCCCAACCCCCTCTCCCCTCTCCGCCCCCCTGGCCCCCCAAATTTGGGGGGAACGGGGGGCGGGAGAGGGGGCAGGGGGTGAGGAGTGAGGGCTGGAGGCCGGGCTGAGCAGTTACCTTCTACCTTCTGGTTACGGCGAGGCGAAGTTCTTGACAATGAGGGGCAACGCCAGTTTCCACCTCGTCTGCTGGGTAGGTGTCGGCGTCGGGGTGTGGGTGGCGGTGGCCGTGGAGGTGGCTGTCGCAGTCGCTGTCGCAGTTGGCGTGGGCGTGGCTAACAACAGGCAGTCATCGCCCACGAAATTCCTCTGAATGAGATCGTTGCCTGTGAGATGGAGGGGCGGAGACAGGCGCCGTGTCACGTAGCCTTCTTTGGCCGCCGCCAGGGTGTAGTCGCCGGGGGTAAAGTTGTAGCGCGGCCCGATCTGATAATGACCGCGCCCATCCGTCGTCGTCGAAATGATCGTGCCTTCCAGGTAGACAAGGACATCGGGCAGGACCGGGCCGTTGCACTGCTGCACTTCACCATAGATGATGACGCTGGGGATTGGCGTTTCGGTGGGAGTCGAGGTCAGGGTCGGCGTACTGGTGGACGTTGGGGTACTGGTCGGCGTGGGGGTGAAGAACAGCGTCGAGGTTGGCGTGGATGTTGGTGTTTCAGTGGGCGTTGGTGTAGGCGGGGGGATCCAGCGAACACGCTGGCCATAGATGTCGATCTGAGTAGTGAGCTGCTCTCGGCCATCCTGCCAGACGACCAGGAACCCGGTACCAGCATTATTAGACGCCAGCCCCGGATTCTGCTGAGCCCGCGTAGCAGTTGACACAGGCAGCAATGGGCTGAGAGCGGTACCTCCCTCGGCCAGACCCGCTGCATAAATGTCGGAGTCAAAGGCGGGTAGGTTGTAGCTGTCTTGCCAGGTGAGCAGGAATTCACGGGCAGCTTGACTGTAGGCTACGAGGGATGCCCGCTGATTGCCCGGTAGAGGTACCAGGGAGAGCCGATCGCCCTGACGATTGCCGTTCCGATCCAACCACTGACCGAACAAGTCATTCCCATTCGGTTGAATGTCGCTCCAGATTACCACGTACTGATGGCTACCTGGGCTGTAGGCAACACTGGGCCGCTCCGACACGTCTCGAGCCGGTACGGCCCGCAGCCCCACGATGAAGGGTGCACTCGACAAGGGCGAGCCAGCGTCGCTCAGGAACCGGCCCAGGAGAGTCGTCGCCTCCTGGGGGGCGATTTGCGGATAGACGTCCCAGATCACTACGAACCTGGGTTCGTCGGGGTCGCCGTTGAAAGCTATGACCGGCCATTCCTGGACGCCTGATGCCGGGTCACCAATGGGGAAATTGCCACTGCCCGGCGAAATGGTGCCGTCACCCAACACGACCTGGCCAAAGATGTTGCTTTCGCCCTGACGTGTATCTTGCCAGACAACCAGGTACAGGTCCCTATCCGGGTTATAGGCCACTTGTGGGTGGTTCTGGACCAGAGATTCACCCGGGGTGATGGGGAATGGTGGAGCCAGCGGCCCGGATAGCCCTATCATCTGGCCGTAGATATCGGGCTGGGCTGGGCTGCCATGACTCTCTGTCCAGACGACCAGACACTTGCCTTGGGTTCCACATGCTATGGCTGGTTCCGTTCGATTCGGCTCCGGCGGCTGAGAACCACCGACCCGGAAGCGCTCTCCAACAAAATTGCCAGCGGCCGTGACCCAGCGAGCATAGATGTGCGACCGGTCCTCTCTCAGTGGGTCGAAGTGTTCTTCCCACGCCACCAGGTAGGCATCGTCCTGGACACTATAGGCGGTCGCAGGCAGGGTTTGATCGCGCTGCTGGTTGGCAATCGCCAGAGAGTCAGAGACAAGTTCCCAATTCAGAGATCCGGAGGGCTCCCACACAGACTCCGGCCTGAGACCGGCTGACGATTCTCCAGGATGGGCGGCGTTGCCCAAAGAGACAACCAGCAGGCTGACGAAAAGGATAAACGGTAGCAAAAGCACCCGGCGCTTCATCGCCCACCTCCTGTTCAAATCTCCGTGGAAGAAGTGTGATGTTTTCATGAAACCTCCTTGTGCCAGAACATAGATAGAGCCATCGCTGACCTCCTGCATGGGAATAAGTTGGTGGGAAAGCTTGGATTTGTGGCGGTCTGGTCGTGCGGGCTATCTCGCACAGCTATCAGGTATCGGCGCGGTGGCTAAGAAGGGCGGTGTGAGTGGGATACGCGCCGCTTGAGGAGGTCCGACTGCTAGGACGCGCAAACCCCAAAAAGGTGACGGGTGCCCGCGGGCATTTCTATGTCGACTTTGGGCCTGACTTTACGGTGACGATCTGGTCCAGCTCCCAAGGCCAGGCCCGCAAGTGCTCCATCACCTGGTAGGCGGTCAGGTCGAGATGGATCGGGTTGATGGAGATACGGTTCTGAGCGAGGGCGCCGATGTCGGTGCCGGCCTCAGCTATGCCGGCAGGTTCCTCTCCGCCGATCCAGTAATAGGCCCGGCCGCGTGGGTCTTGCCGTTCGATCAAGACGTCGCGATATTCGCGCTGGCCCTGGCGGGTGATTTCGACGCCGGCTACCTTCTCGGGTGGGACGTTGGGGAAATTGACATTGAGTAGGGTATTGGGCGGCAAGCCATGCTGCAAGACCAAACGCGCCAGGTGCGCGGCGAAGTCGCCGCAGTAGCGCAGGACAGTTTCATCGGGCCGTTCGAAGGTGTCCAGGGAGAAGGCGATGGCGGGGATACCGAAAATGACGCCTTCCATTGCCGCCGCGACCGTACCCGAGTACGTCAGGTCGTGCCCCAGGTTGGCGCCCCGGTTAATACCGGAGACGACCAGGTCGGGTTTTTGGGGGAGGATGCCCAGCAGCGCCAGGGCAACGCAGTCGGAAGGCGCGCCGCTGATCGCGTAAGCGGGTGTGCCATCGGCCAGAGTGGTCCTGGTAGCGCGTAGCGGCTTGTGCATGGTCTTGGTGTGGCCGGCCGCGCTCCAGTTGTGCTCCGGTGCGAACACGGCTGCTTCGCCGACGGACTGCATGGCCTGTGTCAGCGCCAGCAAGCCGGGCGAGTCGATGCCATCATCGTTGGAGATGAGGATCACCGGTCGAGAGTTCTGAGGGTCCACTAGTGCTTATACTCCAAAAGGCGTGAATTGGAAACCTGTCAGGCCCGTCCACAAGAGTTTGACCGGCGGAAAGAGTACGTTCCCCAGTATCCCCGTTCCGGCGAACCGCTCACCAACCAGCAGGGCCAGGAAGATGCCCAGGGCCACCAGCTCGTAGCGGGCAAGCCAGAAGAAAAGCTTGTCCGGCAGGAAGGCGCCGACGATACGCGAGCCATCCAGCGGGCCGAAGGGAATCAGATTGAAGACCGCCAGGGCCAGGTTGAGCCAGACAATCATCGCAACAAGCTCGCCGGTTGAGATGGGGATGCCGGCGATACGCGTGGGCCGGAACGCGATCCAGTGTAGACGTAGGGGCAGGCTGAACAGAACGGCGAGGATCAGGTTGGCAGCCGGCCCGGCCGCGCCAACCAGGGCCATCCCTACCTTTGGCCCATAGCGGAGTCGCAGCGCGTCCACTGGCACCGGTTTGCCCCAGCCCAGCCCTATAACCAGCAACAGCAGCGTGCCAACCCGGTCCATGTGGCGCAGCGGGTTGAGCGACAACCGCCCGCGCAGCCGGGCTGTCGGATCGCCCAGGCGGTCGGCGATGAGGGCGTGGCTGGCTTCGTGGAAGGTAAAGCCGATCAGGAAGGCGATGATCAGGTACAGGGTGGCGATCCCCAGGCCGGCGAAAAGCATGGCTATCTTGCTCCTTCCTTGTCCCGGTCGTACCGGGCGGTGACGACGGTATGGATGCCGCCGCGCACGTTGAAATCGCCGACGACTTCACAGCGAATTGGACGGCACGCTGCGACGAAGTCGTCCAGGATCTTGTTGACGACGTGTTCGTGGAAGATACCCTCATCCCGGTAGGACCACAGGTAAAGCTTCAG
>JBBITV010000145.1:0-4636 GCA_037440585.1 Chloroflexota bacterium | reverse complement strand
ATCTCGGCAAAATCGGGCTGGCCGGTCATCGGGCACAGGCAGGTGAACTCGGGTGCGGAGATGGAAACCTCATACTCGCGGCCCGGGTATTGGTTGGGAACGACTTTGAGCTCTTTACTCGGTCGGGTTGGCATTCAACAGTGTCTCCTCTAAACGCAGCATAGAGGAGTGCAGCCTTATGAAGATTAAGAATTAAATGCCGTAACAGACCAGGCGGCTTTGAATTGTAGTGTTGCAATTAGAGATCGAGTTCGTTTGTTACGGCACTATTTTCTTTAACTTTATAAGCCTGCACTCCAGCATTCTTACTCCTTTTCGATCACCACAAAGTGTGACAATCCAAACAACCGTAGCGGCGTATCTTCAAGCGTATAGGTCAGATTGCGAAAAATGCGCCCGAATGCCGGCCGGCGCGCGACGATCTTGTCGTAGCCAGGATAGACCTGGGTGTGGACGATGAACCGTACCGGCAGGCCGTCGAACAGGTGGCGTAGGCCGGCGACGGTGTAGGCACGGACGTGCGGGGCGAATCGGGCGCGCAGCGGACCAGGCAGCCAGTTGACCAGTGGGATGTTGCCGAAGTGGTAGCGCCCGCCCCAGAACGCGCCGTGGGTCTCGAAGGGATACAGCCGGTTGGGGCAGAAAAGGACGAGCCGGCCACCCGGGCGCAGGACCCGCACGGCTTCCTGCACGGCGCGGCGGTCGTCGTTCACGTGCTCGATCACCTCGTGGGACAGCACGACGTCGAAGCTGCCCTCAGGGTAGGGCAGCGCCTCGGCCGCAGCGACGAGGAGGTTGGGCAGCGTCCGGCTGGCCTCAGCGATACGCGGAGCATCGATGTCCAGGCCGTGGACGTGGGGGCTGAACTCGCGCAGCTTGCGCACGTAGGTGCCGATCCCGCAGCCGTCGACCAGGATGTGCCCACCTTCAAGGGGGGCATATTGCCGGATCAGCCCCAGGCGCCGGTCCTGGCCAAAGCGCCAGACGTAGCTGGGGTGACCGAGCTTGATCGTCTTGTCCTCGGTGGTCATGGCAGGGAAGGTTTCCTTCATAAAACGTGTAACGAAAGAGATGGAACGAATCGGCATGCATGCTAGCCCATTTTAGGCTACGCGCGCCAATAAGTCAAGGTGGATAATCGAGGTGAAAGTCGCCATCCGCCGAGGCCCTTATGTACAGGCAACCACATCTTGACACTCCTCTCACAAACGAAGCCGATCTTTCATTGCAGCACTATGGCCTCAACTGAGACCCTACAACTTCTGTGGCAAGCCCTGTACAAAATCGAGGAATTGGGGCATAATCTGTAGTATCTATCCGAAGAACTCCGAAAAACCCTTGCGAAGGTTTATTACCTTCGCAAGGGTTCCGAAAGAGAACCAACATGGACCCTTTCACCTCCGATTACCTGGCTAACCTGACGGCTGACCTGTCCGCCCGCATCCTGGAATCTACTGGACGGCGCCTGCGTGAAGCCCTCCTCGGCACAGAAAAGCAGCAGGCGTTGGAGAGGTGCCTGCAGGCTGGCGTGGTGGCTTTGCTGGCCACGGCCGCCACAGCGGTACCCGAAAAGATGGGGCTGCTGGCCGGCGTTTTTAACTACTTCCTGCGGAATTCAGACGTGGGCAAAGAACTCGGCGCGTTGCTCAGGGGGAACCCGTTGGATATGGCGGAACTGGCCTACCTGTTTGAACAGGCTGGCTATGACGCCGGTAATTTTCCCGGGTTGGACTTCCAGAAGGGTATGGCGGCCTTTGAGGTGGCCTTTCTCACGGCAGCCACGGACGAACCGGCTCTCCAGGGCACCCTTCAAACGGGCCAACTGTTGGCCCAGACACGCCTGCAACGTGAACTGGTGGCCGCCATGCGGGAGCTGGTGGACTTCCTACGCCAGGCTCGCCCCAACAGCCTGGGCATTCAGGCCAGCCAGATCACGGCCCAGAACGTGGTCGATGGCGCGCAAATTGTATACCAGTTACCCCGCGTTGCTTTTGCTCCCCTGCCGGGCGACTGGGAGGGGCACTACCTGCGCACCCTCATCAGCCAGTGCGACCCCCTGGACCTCAGCCCCATCGACGAGACCCACCCTCAGGGTAGCCGGCTGGGCGAGGCCAGTACCGTCCGCGTCTCCGACGTGTTCACCTTTCTGAACCTGGACCGCCTGACCCGCACGCCGAAGCAGACCGTGGCAGACGCTATCCGGCGACGGCACGCCCCTGGCGTGGCGATGCCGAAGGCGCGCGAAGAGGAGCGCATTCCCATCCAGGCGGTGGAAGCGGTGGCCGCGTTGCCTCGCGTGGTGATCCTGGGCCAGCCCGGGGGTGGCAAGAGCACGCTAGTCAACTATATTGCTACGCAACTGGCCCGGCGGCGATTGGACCAGGCCATAGCAAACGAGAAACTGCCCGTCTGGCCGGCTGAAGAGAAGCCGCTCCCCGTGCGGATCATTCTGCGCCGGTTTGCCGCTTGGCTGCCGGCCAGCGCGTCACGTGGCGCGGCCGGGATGGTGTGGGACTACCTGGAGCACCAGTTGCAGCAGGGCGGCTGCAAAGAAGCCTTTGGTCCACTGAAACGTGTGCTGACGGAAGAGGGCGGCGTGATCTTCTTCGACGGCCTGGATGAAGTGCGCGAAACGGACGAAGCGGCCAAACGCTCGCTCATCAAGGCAGCCATCGCCGAGTTTGCGGCCCCGCTAGACAAGTGCCGGGTGGTGGTCACCTGCCGCGAATATGCCTACAAGGAGAAGGATGCCTGGCGGCTGCCGGTGGCTGATTTCCCGGTGGTGGAGCTGGCCCTGTTCGACCTGGACCAGGTGAAGTTCTTCACCCAGACCTGGTACCGGGTGGTCGGCCCCCCAAAAGGCTGGGATCAGGCGAAGTGCGACCGGGAGGCCGACAACCTGTTCCAGGCGATCAAAGGGTGGCCCCACTTACGGAGATTGGCCCAATATCCCCTGCTGCTGACTCTGATGGCCCAGGTGCACGGGCGGGACGGCACCCTGCCCAAAGACCGGGCCGACCTGTACGAGCGGGCGGCCAACCTGCTGCTGGCCCACTGGGAGAACCGCATCGTGCGCGACGTGGACGGCGGACCCCGGGTTGAGCCGGGGCTGGTGATGCAGTTGGGCATCCGCACCGAGACCCTGCGGGCGGCGCTGGAGCGGGTGGCCTTTGCCGCCCACGAGCGCCAGGAAAGGGAACAAGACCGCAGCGAGCGCGCCGCCGACATTCCTAAAGAGGATTTGCTTGAGGAACTGCGATCTGACCTGGGGAGCCTGGACAAAGCCGAGCAGGTGACCTTCTATATCCAGGACCGGGCGGGGCTGCTCCAGGCGCGGGACAACCGCACCTACGCCTTCGCTCACCGCACGTTCCAGGAGTACCTGGCGGCGACCTATCTCCTGAAGCAGGCTGAATTTGACCAGATGTTGCGGGACCGGGTGCGGCGGGACCCGATCTGGTGGCGCGAGGTCTTCTTGCTGGCGGCCGGCGCATCGCGCAGCACCCCCCGCAACATTTCCGACCTGGTGGACTGCCTTTTGCCGAAGGCGCCCAACGGCAGTGCCGTCTCGGCGGAGAAGGCGGTTCAGGCGCAGGTAGCAGCACAAGCGTTGGATGAGACTGACTTTGCAGAGCACGTGCGCAAAGAGCAGGCGGTGGAAGCCGGCCGCTTCTCTGAGACCTACGGGCGGGTGCAGCAGTGGCTGATCGCCGCCATGCGGGCGGACGCCACGCTCCCGCCCAAAGACCGCGCCGCCGCCGGAGATGCTCTCGCCCGCCTGGGCGATCCACGCTTCCGCCCTGACGCCTGGTACCTGCCCAATGAGCCGCTGTTAGGCTTTGTGAAGATTCCCGCCGGGCCGTTCTTGATGGGTGAGGGCGAGGAGCAACACGAGCTGGTCCTACCCGAATACTATATCGCCCGTTACCCGGTGACGGTGGCCCAGTTCAAGGCTTTCGTGGACGATAGCGGGCACAAGCCGGATGACCCGGTCAGCCTACAGGGCCTGCCCAACCATCCGGTAGTCAGTGTGACCTGGTACGACGCCATTGCATACTGCAAGTGGCTGACGAAACGCTGGCGGGAGTGGGATGACACGCCGGAGCCGCTGGCGACGTTGTTGCACACCGGGGCAAATGGCGGTCCGGCCTGGCGTGTCACTCTGCCCAGCGAGGCAGAATGGGAAAAGGCGGCGCGGGGCACAGATGGGCGCGTTTACCCCTGGGGCGACAAGGCTGACCCTAACCGGGCGAATTATGGTGAAACCGGTATCCGTGATACTAGCGCGGTAGGCTGTTTCCCGGGTGGTGCCAGCCCGTACGGGGTGGAGGATCTGAGCGGGAACGTGTGGGAGTGGACGCGCAGTTTGTCTGGAGATTACCCGTATCCGGTTGATGAGAAAAAACGGAGACAGCGGGAGAATCTGGAAGCGGGGCGAGATGCGCACCGTGTGCTGCGGGGCGGGGCGTTCTTCAATGATGGGTGGGTTGTCCGCTGTGCGGTCCGCTACGGGTACTACCCGAACCTCAGGAACAGGAACTTCGGGTTTCGGGTGGTGGTGTCCCCATTATAACTCTGGGCTCTGACCCTCTGATCTCTGATCCTCTGATCTCTGGGGGGAGTCCAGAGGGGGTGT
>JBBITV010000144.1:0-8829 GCA_037440585.1 Chloroflexota bacterium | reverse complement strand
GGATGGATTGCCAACAGGCATCACTTCACAGACGCGATAACCAACTGATGTCTTACGCAGCCTCTCTGAAAACGCTCCAGATGTAGTCGGGCGTCAGGCCCTCGTTAGCGAGACGTTTCTTGAGTTTCTTGCGGGCATCGTGGACAATCTTGTAGACGTTGTTGGGGTTTGTGCCCAACTGCCGGGCCACATCTGGCAGTGGCCTGCCGATCACCAGGATGGCTATGAGTGCCTGCCGCTGGCGCTCCGTCAGCTCTTCATCGACAATGCGTTGCACGCGGTCCCAGATCGCCTGCCGTTCGACCTGGGATTCGGGATGTGGCGCGACGTCGGCTTGAGCCAGGGAAAAGGAAGGGCGAACTTCGTCAGTCTCAGATAGGGCTTCCAGGGAGATGTCTTGCCACTGCTTGCGACGGAGCGCGCTAATGGCACGGTGCACGGCGATCTTGTAGGCCCACGTCATAAACTTACTTTCGCCCCGAAAGCTGGATAACTTGTCCAGGATCGTGAGCAGGGCCTCCTGGGCGAACTCGTCGGCGAGTTGCTCCAGCTCCTCCTGGTCGAGACCCGCCAGGTCGCTACGCTGCCCGCCCAGGTAGGCGAGGAGGCCGCGGAAAAGCCGCCCGCGGAGCACCTCAATAGCCTCCGCCTGGCGTGGCCCCGTATCTCGTAGCGCGTTTATCCATTCCTGGTTGGATTCGGGAGGTCGCATAATGCCAATCACTTACCCACTCGTCAGGATTTGTCTTGCGTTACTTCAATTCTAGACATACTTTTCTAGACATACTTTTCTAGACATACTTTTCTAGACATACTTTACCCGATATGCAAGAGGGTTACTCGTCGTAGATTCTCACACCAGCCGCTCCTTGATTACATCTTCGAGGGTAGGCCGCCCGATTTCTTGCAGCTCGTAGCGTACCCGCTGGACGGGCTTATCGACGCCGATGAGGCGTCGCAGGTGGACCGGCGTCGCGATCAGGACCAGGTCGCACGGGGTAGCCTGGATGCTGGCGGCCAGCTCGGCGAGCTGCTCATCGCTGTAGCCCATCGCCGGCAGAACCGGTCCGATGTGTGGGTAGCGGGCATACACACCTGCAATAGAGTTGACCGCATACGGACGCGGATCAACGATCTCGGCGGCGCCGAAACGCTGGGCGGCGACGACTCCGGCACCATAGGCCATCTCGCCGTGTGTCAGAGTCGGACCGTCCTCGATGACCAGAACTCGCTTCCCGCGAATTGCCCAGGGATCGTCGACCAGGATCGGGGATGCCGCTTCGATGATGACGGCACCTGGATTGACGGTCTGAATATTCCGCCGTGCGGTCAGAACGTCGTCCGGTCGCGCGGTATCGACTTTGTTAATAATGGCGACGTCCGCCATGCGCAGGTTAGCCTCGCCAGGATGATAGCTCAATTCGTGCCCCGGACGGTGCGGGTCGACGACGACGATATGTAGATCGGGCCTAAAGAACGGCCAGTCGTTATTGCCCCCGTCCCAGACGATGACCTCCGCCTCTTGCTCCGCAGCACGTAAGATCGCCTCGTAGTCCACCCCGGCATAGACAACCACGCCCCGGTCCAGGTGGGGTTCATACTCCTCCCGCTCCTCGATGGTCGTGTGATACCGGTCCAGGTCCTCGTAGCTGCCGAAACGCTGCACCGCCTGCCGGGCCAGGTCGCCATAAGGCATGGGATGGCGGACGGTGACGATCTTGCGTCCCATCCCGCGCAGGATGTCCGTCACACGCCGGGTGGTCTGGCTTTTGCCCGCGCCGGTGCGCACCGCGCCGATGGAGACCACAGGCGCGGTGGACTTTAACATTGTATGCTCAGGCCCCAACAGCCAAAAATCCGCTCCGGCGGCCAGCACCTCAGACGCCTTGTGCATCACGTGCAGGTGCGAGACGTCGCTGTAGGCGAACACGACGCGATCGACGTGCTGCTCGACGATCAGGCGGGCCAGCTCGGATTCAGGATAGATAGGGATGCCATTCGGATAGAGGGGGCCGGCCAATTCCGGCGGGTAGAAGCGACCGGCGATGTTCGGGATCTGGGTCGCGGTGAAAGCGATGACTTCAAAAGCAGGGTTGCTTCGAAAAATTACGTTGAAGTTATGGAAGTCGCGCCCTGCGGCGCCCATGATGACGACTCTGTCACCCATAATTAACTCCCAATGACCAATAACCAAATCCCAATGACCAAATCCCAATGACCAAATCCCAATGACCAAATCCCAATGATCAACCTTATTGGGATTTGGTCATTGGTCATTGACTTACGTATGCGCCGAGAGCACCATTGATGAATCGTCGCGAGCTATCGCTCCCGAAACGTTTCGCTAACTCTACTGCCTCGTTGATGACAACTTTCAGCGGCGTCTCGTCGCTGCGGGTCAACTCGAACAGAGCGACACGCAGGATATTGCGGTCGATCACGGCCATCTGGTCGATGGGCCACTCAGGCGCAATTCGCGCGACAATGGTATCGAGGTGGGCTTTATTCGCCAGCACGCCAAAGATCAAGCGGCGGGCGAACTCGCTGCCCTCAGGCGACAAAGGTTCCTCGTCCAGATGCCGGGTCAGAACTTGTTCTGGGTCGTGTCTGACGAGATCGACCTCGTAAAGGGTTTGGAGAGCCACTATACGTGCTCGTCGGCGTACCTTCACCCCCGACTCCCCTCGCCAGGTTTGCCTGGCTCGGCCGGAGTCTCGACATCCCGGATGAACACGTTGACTTCCCGTACCGGCATGCCGACCAGGTCATGAATGGCGCGCGTGACACCGGTTTGGACCTGTTGGCCGAGCTGCAACATATTCACATCCTGGGCCACGATCACGTACAGATCGACTGCAACCGTGCCATCCTCGATGGTCACCTGTACCCCATCCTGCGCCGTGGTCGTCGTCGAGCGGCTCCACAAGCGGTTGGCGCCACCGGGGACGCTGGGCGCCATCCGCGATACGCCGGGTTGCGCCAGCGCTGTCAGCCGCGCAATCGTGATCAGGACATTCGGTGCAATAGTCACAGTGCCCAGGTTGTCGTTCATATGCGTTCCCCCTTACAGTACCAGCCCACCATCGACGGAAAGCACTTGCCCGGTAATCCAGCTTGCCTCATCAGAAACGAGAAAGGCGACCGCGTTGGCCACATCGTCGGCAGAACCGTGGCGCTTGAGGGCCGACATCTCAATTATGCGATCGACGATTTCTTTCGACAAACTGGCCGTCAGGTCAGTCAGAATGTAGCCGGGTGAGACAGCGTTAACGGTAATGCCGCGCGACCCGATCTCTTTGGCAACTGATCGGGTGAAGCCGATCACCCCGGCCTTGGCGGCCGAGTAGTTAGCCTGGCCCGGATTGCCAGAGATACCGGCTGGCGAGGTGATGTTGACGATCCGCCCGCTCCTCTGCTTCATCATGGGCCGGATGGCTGCCTTAGTCACGTGAAACGTGCCCTTAAGATTCGTATCCAGGACCAGGTCCCAGTCTTCTTCCTTCATCATTGCCAGAAGCATATCGCGGGTTGTCCCAGCGTTGTTGAC
Source organism: Chloroflexota bacterium (assembly GCA_037440585.1). GTDB lineage: Bacteria > Chloroflexota > Anaerolineae > Epilineales > JBBITV01 > JBBITV01. The sequence goes on along the minus strand of JBBITV010000144.1, from coordinate 5,282 downwards.
CAGGATGTCGATGCGCCCGAAGGCATCCAGGGTGGCCTTGACGAGGGCCTGGGCGGCCTGATCATCCCGGACGTCGGCCTGGACGGCGATGGCTTCGCCACCGTTAGCCTTGATGGCCTGCACGACTTCCTGTGCGGCGGCCGCGTTGCCCTGATAGTTGACCACGACGCGCGCCCCTTGCGCTGCCAGCTTCAGGGCAATCGCCCGCCCAATGCCGCGCGATGCGCCCGTGACGAGTGCAATTTTGTTGGAGAGATCGATCATGTTGAGCCTCTTGAAACGACCAATGACTGAACTGAGCTGGCATCGCCTACACTGATCGCTTCCACGTCTTTGTTAATCCGCTTGACGAGACCCGCAAGGACCGTACCCGTTCCGATTTCGATGAAACGGGTAACCCCGTGGGCTACCATGTACTCGATGGACGCAGACCAGCGGACGGAGCCCATCAATTGCCCCTCGAGCTCGCGCCGAATCTCGGCGACGGCGGTGATAGGCCGGGCGGTCAGGTTGGCGACCAACGGCACCCGCGGCTCGACCATGGGCGTGGCTGCGATGGCTGCCGCGAACTCCGCGACGGCCGGCTGCATCAGCGCCGAGTGGGCGGCGATGCTGACTGCCAGGGGGATGATGCGTTTCACGCCGTGCTCTTTCAGCCAGGCGCTCGCCGCTTCGACACCCGCCCTTGATCCAGAGATCACGACCTGCCCAGGCGCATTGTAGTTGGCCACCTGCACCCCGTCCACAGCCTGGCACGCCTCCTCGACCAGCCGGTCATCCGCCCCGATGACGGCGGCCATTCCGCCCGGTGCGCGTTCCCCGGCCATCTTCATCAGGCGCCCGCGCTCACGGACCAGGCGCAGCCCGTCGGCAAAGGTCAACGAGCCAGCGGCAACCAGGGCGCTGTATTCACCCATGCTGTGCCCGGCGACAAATTCCGGTGGCGCCAGGCGGCCGCGCGCCTCGAGGGCACGGAGAGCTGCGATGCTGGCCGCCAGCAGCGCCGGCTGGGCGTTGATCGTGTCGTCCAGGGTCTCCTTGGGACCATAGAAACACAACTCTGAGAAAGCGAATCCCAGAATCGCGTCCGCTTCGTCGAAGACGGCGCTGGCCTCCGGGTAGGTGCCGGCCAGGTCGCGGCCCATACCGACGGCCTGGGAACCCTGGCCGGGGAAAAGCCAGGCGATGGCTTCTTGCATTAGCACGACCCCTCTTGGCAATCCTACGGTACCAAAATAAACTTCCCAAACACCTGCCGCGCCTCCAGCAGCCGGTGGGCCTCGGCTGCCTCGGCCAATGGAAACACCCGGTCGATGACCGGGCGGATCTTGCCTTCGATGACGAGCTGGGCCACGATTTTGAAATCAGGTGTCGCCGCACCGAAGGAACCCAGCAAAGACAGTTGCTTGCCGAAGACCGAGAGCAGGTCGGTATTGCCCCAGCGTCCGGTGGTCGATCCGCAGGTCACCAGACGGCCATTGACGGCCAGGCTGGCGATGCTCTGTTCCCAACTGTCCGTGCCGACGTGTTCAAAGACGATATCCACGCCGCGCCCATCCGTCAGCTTGCGCACCGGGACACTGAATTTGGGCTGCTCGCGATAGTTGATCACCTCATCGGCGCCCAGCTCACGCGCCAGGGCCAGCTTGGCATCGGTGCTGGCCGTGGCGATCACGCGGCAACCCAACAGCTTCGCGATCTGGATCGCCGCCGTGCCGACGCCGCTGCCGGCGGCTAACACCAACACCGTCTCCCCGGCCCGGGCGTGGGCGCGGCTGGCGAGCATGTGCCAGGCCGTGCCGAAGGCGACCGGGATGGCGGCGACCGTCTCGTACGGAATACGGATTGGGATGGGGATGATGTTGCGCGCCGGGGCCTTGACGTATTCAGCGTAGCCGCCTGGCAATTGCACGCCGATGATGCGGCGGTCCACGCACATGTTGTCGTGGCCACTGAGGCAGTACTTGCACCGGTCACAGTGGGTGAACGGCGCGACCACGACGGGCTGGCCCAGCTCCAGGCCGTGCACTTCGGGTCCCATAGCCGCGACGTCCCCGGCCGATTCAATCCCCAGGATATGAGGCAACGGAGCTTTCACCCCCTGCGCCCCCGACCGCGTCCAGACGTCCAGGTAGTTAGTGGCGCAGGCGCGGACGCGTACCAGGACTTCGTCCGGGCCGATCTCCGGCTCCGGCCAGTCCTGGTATTGTAATTGATCGGGGCTACCGCGCTTGTGGAGGACGACAGCCTTCATCTGCGTTCCCTCAAATGCACTCCCTCGAAACTCAAAAACGTGGCCGTGCGCGGGAGCTACACGGCCAATGTTTCAGAAAGCCAGGCCTGCTGTTTGCTGTTTGCCAGCCTACCTCTCCGACTTCTTTTTCTTGGTCTCGATTTCGATGATTTCTTCGCCCTTATAATATCCACAGGACGGGCAGACCTCGTGGGGGCGGCGCATCGCATGGCACTGGGGGCACTCGACCAGGTGAACCGGGGTGAGCGCCAGATGGCTGCGGCGCCGATTGCGGGCACCCTTCGAGATCTTGCGTTTGGGTAGCGGTGGCATGAAAATGACTCCTTGTATGGTCAATCTTTGAGCTGGCTACGCAGTTCTGCCAGGGCTGTCCAGCGCGTTTCCATCTCCTCGGGCGGGCACGCGCATGGACCTTCGTTGAGGTTCTTACCGCAGCGTGGGCACAGCCCTCGGCAATCCTCGCGACAGAGGGGATGCATGGGCCCGGCCAGCATCAGCTCCTGGCGCACGACCTCGGTCAAGTCCAGGATATGATGCTCGTCGATCCGGGTAGCTTCTTCAGCGTCCTCGGCTCGCGGAATCCGCATGCCGGTAAGAATATCGATAGTCGGAAGGAATTCTTCCTCCAGATTGATGGTCACCGGTACATCAAGCGGTTCCAGGCAGCGGTCGCAGTCCATCTCGATCATGGTGTCTAGCCTGCCGGTCACCAGTACCCCATCGCGGGTACGGATAAACGTAACGCCGCCGCGTAGGAATTCCTTGACCTGGATGTCCTCGTACAACCCCCCGATATCTTCATCGAGGTCATATTGGCGCTTTGCGCCAGTATGCTCCTTCATCAACTGCGCGACATTGAATTGCATTGGGAAACCTCTATGCTGTCCTGGGCCTGAAATCCCTGAGGGAAACTCAGGCGAGGTGATTCTCATTATAGACTGGATGCTAATGTCTGTCAAGGCAGCGACAGGCCCAGGCTGGCCAACAATGTTCGTCCCCGTTTGTCCGCATCCAATCGATTTAGTTGCGGTTATGCCGTGCTATGGTATAATTGGAGTATCATCAGGTGGGAGGAAACAGCCATGAGCAAAGAGAAATCCATAACCTTGAGCGATGCCACTGAGCAGGCACTGGCCCAGGTGAATGGCCCCATCGCTGTGGACGAGTTTGCCAGGCGTGTCTTCGCGATCTTTCCATCCAAGGCCAAGAATCCGATGGCCTCCCTGCGTAATCATCTCCGGTGGGACCAAAATGGCAAAACCCTGGTCTACCTGGATTCCAAGACGATTGTTCCGCTCCGCATCGCCATGCAAGGCGTCCGGTTCCGCATTCGGCTGTCGCGCCAGGAAGCCTCGCGAGGGATGCTACTAATCCGCCCATCCTTCGATAACCTCCTCCGCCGGGGCACTGCGCCTGAGAACGTGCAACTGGTCGATGCAGCCGGGAAGCCCTTGGCCGTCCGGATTGTGACCCTCAAGCAAGAAATCCAGAGCCTCTTGGGTTCGTACACCCAAGAATCCCAGGCCTTTGATCTGAGCGACTGGTTCCGCGCCAACCGGATCCGCCGCGACGACAGCGTTCTGGTCACTATCGCGGACTGGGAGACCGGCCGCTTTTGCCTGGAACACGAACCCGTCACGATCACCCGCCGCCGGCGAGAGGAGATCGAGCGCAAGAACCAGGAACTGGCTGACCTGCTGTTCAATATGCTCGAAGACGCCCGCCATGAACAACTCTATGGCTTCCAGGCTATCCCCACGGCCTATGTCCACCTGTCGGATCCACGGGGCTATCCTGGCGATCACTGGACTGAGGTCATCGACCGGGACCCGCGCATGAAGTGGGACGGATTCGCTATCCGTTACAGCGAGTTTCGTTCGCCGTTTGAGAGCATGCTGCTCGACATTTATGGTGAAGAGGAAACGCTGCTAGAAGAGGAGTACACCCCTGCCCAGGCCCGGCAGGTCTACCGCTTCAAGGCCGCATTTCGCTATCGGCCCCATCGAGATCCAGGGCGGCCAGACCCTGGCCGACTTCGACGCCATCCTGCGCGACGCATTCAACCATGACCCGACGGATCATCTCAGTGGTTTCTGGAAACTGGTGCGGCGGGGCAAGAGCAAGCGTGTCCGCGAGGTCGACCTGGGAGATATCGAGCCTTTCGGCGGCGGAAGTGGCGCGGATGTGCACGTAGCCGGGCTAGGGCTGAAGCCTGGCGATGAACTGAAGTACGTGTACGACTTTGGAGACTGGATCGAGCACCTGATTACCCTGGAGGAGATCGTCGAGCCCGAAGCGCGGGCCGAATACCCCCGGATCGTGGAACAAAACAAGCCACAGTACCAGTATTGCCAGTCATGCAAGGCTCAGGGACGCAAAACCGTAGCCACCTGGGTGTGTATCGAGTGCTCCGATGAACAGCAACGGGAGGTGCTGGTGTGTGAGGAGTGCCTGATGGCTGAGCACGAGGATCATTACGCGGAGGAGGTGGTGTACTGATGGATCCCAACGCCTTCCGCCGCCAGGTCCGCGCCATCCTCCACTCCCTGGACCGCATGCGCCGATCCGAAGCCTACTGGCACGTAGGCGACGTGGTGAGCCAGGTGCTCCAAGTCCTGGAACAGGCGCGCGCGTTCGTCGAAGCGGGCGACGGTCGCAATGCACTGGTGATCCTGGACGCCGTCACCGAGGAATACATGGACGGCTGGCTGAACCTGGACGACTCGGACGGGGACGCGAGCGCCTTCTTCGGGGACGTGGGGCCGCTGTGGACCGAGGCCCTCTTGACCGCCGACCTGACGCCCGAGGAGCGCCAGGCGTGGGCCAGAAAGCTCGCCAAATGGCAGGGAGAACTGGCTGACTACGGCATGGACGAGACCTTTGAAGCGGCGGAAGCGGCCGTGAATCAGGGCTGGGATTATGCGCCACTGCAGCGGGTCTTGCAGGGTAAGATTACCGAGAAAGGCGCATGGGCAGGAGAGGCCCCCGACTACGCCGACGAGCTGGCCGAAGCCCGGCTCAACGTGCT
>JBBITV010000143.1:1479-8863 GCA_037440585.1 Chloroflexota bacterium | reverse complement strand
CTCCGCAACCTCGTCAACCAGGGCGTCGGAGACCAACAAGGTGAACTCGTCTTCCTCCCATCGGCGGATCAATTCTTTGGTTGGGCTGGTTGGATTGCGGCTGAGAAAAGCAGACACGAAGACGTTGGTATCAAAGACAGCCCTCAACCGCTCAGTCACTCATCACATCTCCTTCAACGGCTGTACCTTTGTCAATGGCTTCTTGGCGGATCTCCTCGGCCAGTTCCCGAAAGCGGGCGACGATCTCAGCACGCGGCACTTCGCGCAACAGACTGGCTCGTCGTCGTGCTTCGGCTCGTATCTCGGTGACGGACAGGTGCTGTTGTGGTGCAGCCTGATGTTGCCGCTTCAGGTAATCCACAAATTCGATGATCAGGGGCAGGTCTTCCTCTGGCAACTCGGTTAGCTCCAAGGCTACACGCCCGATCATGCTGGGTGCAGTTGCGTTTCTCATAGACATCGTATTCTCCTCCCGCTGCCTGTTAAATCACGGTCGAAATTATATCATATCTGAGAAGCAAACGCTACGGACCCCTCAGACACGCTCCGGGCAGACTGCGGTTGGCCGCCGGCGATCGCTAGTAGTCTATCCTCCGGCCGCTCAGAGCAACTACCCCCATCTCCACGATCAAGATAAACCCCATGAAGACCAGATCCACCAAGAGGGTCAGCCCGAAGGCGAAAACCAGTGTATCTACAGTGCGCGTCGCCAGCGCGGTCAGTTCTGGCGGCACCTGCGGAACCCCGGCTAAGGCGACATAAAGAATGCTCAGCGCGGCGATGTAGAGAAACAGCGTCAGCCACGGTTCGCGATCCGACTCGCTGGGTAGCATGCTGTTACTCACCGCAAAGATCAGGTACAGCCAGACATAAGCATCGGCGGCATTGAGGTGCTCGAAGACGTTGCTCAGGAAACGGAGCAGACGTTCCATGGGCGGCAGATCTGGATTAAAGGGGATGCCAAAGCCCAAGTGAGCCAAGGCGAGCACAGCCAATGTGCCGCTCACAAAAGGCGCCAGGCCTACCAGGCTTTCGCGGAGCGGATCGCTGCGTGCCATGTGCACCGAGCCCAGGCTGACTCGCCCTCGCGACCCTTTCTGGGGTCCTAAAGAAATCTTACCCGTCTTCAGACCCAACAACTGGGCGACCAGCCAGTGGCTCATCTCGTGCAGCAAGATGCCCGGCAGGAAAAGGATGAAATACAGCATCATCGTCACTGCCGAGTCTCCAAAAATCAGCAGCCCGACGCCTTGCACGTGCTGGTTAATCCAGCGCCTGAGGAACAGCAGAAGTGCCGTCAGTGCGATGAGCCAGAGGAGTGAGGTCCACATACTCGCACAATTGCCACAAAATCCGTCGCCTTCAACGAAGCGCCGCCGACCAGCGCGCCATCGATGTCAGGCTGGGTGATGAACTCCGCGATGTTGGCCGGGGTCACGCTGCCGCCGTACTGGATGCGGATCGCCTGGGCGACGGCCTCGCCAAACAATTCGGCCAGGGTTCCACGGACGGTCAGGCCGATGATCGCGTTGGCGCCCGCGCCGGTGGCTGCCTTGCCTGTGCCGATCGCCCAGATCGGTTCGTAGGCGACGACGCAGCGGCGGGCCTGCTCTGCGGACAGGCCGGCGAAGGCCGCGCGCACCTGGCCCGAGACGAAGGTCTCGGTTTCCCCCGCTTCGTTTTGCGCCAGGTTTTCCCCAACGCAGACAATTGGGATCAATCCGTGTGCCAGCGCGGCTTTCACCTTGCGGTTCACCCCTTCATCAGTTTCCCCAAAGAACTGGCGCCGTTCGGAATGGCCGAGGATCACGTATTGGCACAGGTCCTTCAGCATCACCGGCGAAATCTCCCCAGTGAATGCGCCTTTCTCCTCCCAGAACATGTTTTGAGCGCCGACGCTGATTGAGGAACCTCGCACCACCTCGGCAACTGCGGCCAGGCTAACGAAGGGGGGACAGAGAACCTTGTCTACGCCCATAATGCGCTCCAGGTCGTCACGCATGGCCTGAGCCAACTCCCGCGCCTCAGCCACGGTCTTATTCATTTTCCAGTTTCCGGCAAGAATGGGTGTACGCATTGGAAACCTCCTGGGGTGATGCGTGAAACGTCAAACGTCAAACGTAGGGTGCTCTTCACGTTTGACGTTTGACGTTTCACGTGTGATGACTATCACCGCCATATCATCAGCCGGTGCCTGCCCGGCGGTGAAGTCCAGCACCGCGGCCCGGATGCGATCGACTAGCTCAACGGCCGTCAAACTTGCGTGCGTGGCCAGAACCTCGGCCAAACGCTCCTCGCCGAAGGCTTCATCGCGGGCGTTGATAGCTTCGACGATGCCATCGGTGTAGAGAAGCACGCAGTCACCTGGGTCCATCTGGTCATGGCATTCGGTTAGCTTGATGTTGGGGACCGCGCCCAACACCACCCCGCCGGTGTGTAGTGGCTGTACCGTGCCACTTTGCTGGCGGAAAATCAAAGGTGGGTTGTGGCCGGCGTTGACGTAACTTATCTGGCCCGTTGCCGGGTCCAGAATGAGATAGAACATAGTAAGGAACATATCGGCCCGTGTGTCGCGGAGAATAAGTTCGTTGGCCCGTTCGAGGGCGTCTGCCGGAGGCCGTGGTCCGAGGATCGTGGTACGCACGACACTACGTGCCATAGCCATGAACAGTGCGGCTGGCATTCCCTTATCCGACACATCAGCGATGAGACAGCCCCAATGGCCGTTCTGTAGTTGCACGAAATCGAAGAAGTCGCCGGCTACCTCGCGCGCTGGTTGCCAGGTGGTGGCGATGTCCCAACCAGGAATAGAGGGGGGGCGCTCGGGCAGAAGACTGGATTGGATACCACGCGCCACGCGCAGCTCCTCTTCCATGCGTTGTCGTTCCAAGGCCTCCTGGTACAGCCGCGCATCCTCCACAGCGATGGCGATCTGATCGGCGAGCGTTTGTAGCACGAAAAGGTCGTCTTTGTCGAAGGCGTCGGTCTCGGTGCTTTCGACGTCCAGCACACCCAGTATTCTGTGCTCCACCTTGAGTGGAACTACCAGCTCAGAGTGAACCGCTGGCAAGGTATCCGGGCCGGGCCGGTAGCGCGGCTCGGTGGACACGTCGTTGACCAGCAAGGGCTCCCCATGGGCCGCAACCCAGCCAATGAGGCCCTGGCCAAATTGCACCCGGTAACACCACCCAGCCTCTGTCCCGCTCGTTCCCGCTCTGAATACCGCCTCCTGGGCGCCATGATCCACTGTGTAGACAAACACGTGGTCGTAGCCAAAGCTGTCCTTGATGAGCTGCACTACCCGGTTGAGAAGCTGGTCCAGGTCGAGGATGGTTGCCACCTGGCGGCTCACCTCGCTAATGGCGCTAAGCTGGACGGCGCGCTGCCATTCGCGCTCGTATAGGCGCGCGTTCTCGATGGCTACCGCCAGCTCATTGACCAGGGCCGATAAGGCTCGCAAGTGATCTTCCCTGAACGCTCCAGCGGTCGTGTTGCCCAGCAACATCACTCCGGTGAGCTTCTGGCCAGCCAGCAAGGGCACGGCCATCGCCGAGCGCACCGGCGAGCCAAGGTATTCGACGGAAAACGGAAGAAACTCACGTTGCGTGTCCTGTACCAACACCGGGTGCCGGTGTTCGTTCATCCAACTGCTTGCTGGCGTCATTGGTTGGCTGGTGGCGAGTATCTGGTGGCTGGTTTCGTCCCAAACTCGCAGGCGGACCTGGCCAGCCTCGGGCTCCAGCAACTCCAGCGCCAGAACCGGCGCTGGCACGACGCGCCGGGCATAGGTACAGCCGAGGGTCAATAATTGCTCCACGTCCATTTGTGCCTGGACAATGGCCCGGCCGAGCTCGTCGAACACGGTCAGTTCGGCTACACGTGCGCGCAACTGAGTTTGGGCTTCTGCCAGGCGCTGAATCACCAGTGCAATGGTCACCAGAGCTACTGCCAACAGCGCGAATGCACCCTCGCCCAACCCGGCGTAGACGACGGCGATCACCAGAGCAAAGGGCAGTGGAAATAGTTCGACAAGCAGTGACGGAATCAGGATCGCCCGGACGAAGCGTTGGACCGCTGGCCAGCCACCCTCCAGGCCGGCCCGCAATGCCCATCCCAGGTGGTCCAGGCCGAACCAGACCAGCACGAGGGCTGTGAGCGGTACTATGCTGGTGAGGTCGATGTTGGTCGGGGCGTAGCGTCCGCCCAGAAGGGCATAGGTATCGTCTGCGGCCACGGCCATGATGGCTTTGAGCCCAGCATTGAATAGCGGTAGTTCGACGATCAGGGGGAAGCGTGTGCCGCGCCGCCACGCCCGGAGAGCGAGGTAGACAAACTCGCTGATCACCGCCACCAGGCCGCCCGGTACCGGACCGAATAACAAGATAGCTGCCAGATCCACCACGCCGACCAAGCTGTGAGTGACGTGAGGCGCGACGTGAATCCCAGACCGCTTGATGAGGATGGAAAGGACGATGAAGGTGAGGAGGGGAGCGGTTTGCATGTTGGCCAGTTCAGCCTGCGGGTGGATGGCGAGCAGCAGCAATCCACCCAGGCCGATTGTCAGGTCGAACAGACGCAGCCGGGAATTCAAGGCGTGGCTCCGCTGCGAAAGGATGTGACTGCCTGGCGCTCGTCAGAGAATATGTCGAAAATCAAGTCGAAGCCGGCCAGCCGGAAAACTTTGAGGACCTGTGGGACAAGGCAACACAGCTTGACGTCGCCGCCTTTGGCGCGAGCGACCTTGCCCGCTACCAGCAGGACGCGCAATCCGCTGCTCCCGATGTAGTGGACCTGGCCGAAGTCGACGACGATGCGGCTGTGGTTTTCTCCCAACAGGACCCTCAACTCTGCTTCGAGGTGCCCGGCGACGGCTGCGTCCAGCCGCCCACGGCATTCGACCACGAAAATGTCCTCCGCGTAGCGCGAGGGAGCCGCGCGGATAAGTTGGCGGTGCCTGATCATCGTCAGGGTATTGCCTGCCTGGGGGTCAAACTCAAACTGCACTTTGTCCATGAGCTGGCGCATAAAGTAGAGCCCAAGACCACCTTCGGGCCGCTGTTCCAATGGGGCATGGATGTCGGGCGGCGGTACGGCATCAGGGTCGAATGGGCGGCCATGGTCGTGAAGCGTGATCACCAGGTCGCCATTGCGCTGGCTGCAAGTCACAGTGATCGAGCCCTGTAGGTCCGGGCCATAGGCGTGTAGGATAATATTGGTCGCCGCCTCGTCCACTGCCAGCCGGACTGCATACTTCTCCCGGTCCGTCAGATTCAGTTGGTTCACGAAATCATCGATGAACGCGGCGATCTGCGCCAGGTATTCGGTTCGCGCGGGCACGGTCAATTGCACGGGTTTGTCGTCGGGCACGCTCAATCCTGGGTGGCGACATTGTCGCATCAAAAAGCTCCAGCCATGGAGTGGCTGGAGCCAGAGAAGCCAGGGGTTGAGTGGATCACAGGACTTGCAGCCTGTCTAGAAACTGCCGACGGCGTCGACCACGTCATCGTAGATATCGAAAATCTGATCGAAACCGACCAGGTCGAACGTTCCTCTAATAAGAGGTTGGAGGCCTGCCAGACACATATCGCCGCGGTTCCAGCGCCTGACGGCTTTACGCGCCGCCAGGAGGACGCGCAAGCCGGCACTACTTATGTAGTTCACTTCACTCATGTCAATCACGAGTCGATAGTATCCGGCATCGATCAATTGCATTAAGGTCTGTTCGAGCTCTCGCGCTGCCTCGTGATCGATCCGTCCTTTGAGCGTGACCAGGTGGACGCGCTTCAGTTCTTTGGTCGTGATCTCCATATCTCTTTGTTGCCCTCCGCTGTGAATTTGAGTCGGCGGCCAACGTCACGATTATGCCATACGAGTTCGCCCTATGCATGGGTAAGGACGGATTCTACGAAGATATCACGGTCGGGTGATGACAGGAGTGGAAAGATTGGCGCAGGAACAAGACAGGAATGATAGCCAGTCGTTCCAGAAGCAATCGAGTAGCGCATACGGGATTCGAACCCGTGTCTCTGCCTTGAGAGGGCAGTATCCTAGGCCTCTAGACGAATGCGCCGTGCCACCATATCTCAAGCCACCCGTCGGACTTGAACCGACGACCTGCTCATTACGAGTGAGCTGCTCTACCGGCTGAGCTAGGGTGGCACATCTGGCTGACAGCAGATGGCTGATAGCAAATAGCTCTACCCGAGGGGCCATTGCTATTAGCTATCAGCCATCTGCCATCGGCTATGAGAGCGGGTGATGGGATTTGAACCCACGACCTTCTCCTTGGCAAGGAGACGCTCTACCGCTGAGCCACACCCGCATCCTCGAAAAGCGCAAAAAGTATACCACAGGTTATTCAGGGTGTCAAATCTTTCGTTCATCATTCCATCCTTCCTACATCAGTAATGGCTGGCTGCAGCTCAACAGGCTGACTTTCGAGGTAGAGCGTGTCATAACTCAAATCGAGATCGCCAGGCCACTCCACCGACCCCGCAACAACACGCGCGGCTGCAAACGTGGCACGGTTTGTCAGACGCACAAACACACCGCGCTGCATATACGGCTTGGCATCAAAAATGCGCCGCTCGCCATTTTCAAAGAGCAGTTCTAGACGGTAATCATCGATAGGCTTGACACTCTTGACGTACGGATTCATTGCCATCTCCTCTGTAGCATCAACTACTTTAAGGGCTCAATCTTGAAGGGCGGTTGGCCATTGACCGCCAAGCGCCAATCGGCTATGAGCTCATCCTGATGAATCTCGATCCACGCACGCACCAATTTGGCCTTGTTCGCAGGAAACTCACCCGCGATAAGGTCGCCGCCAGGGATGCTGAACACGGCCCGTGCATCCGCATACTCGGCGTGAACATGTGGAACATGGTGCTGCTTGTCATCAAAATAATACATGCGGATTATGATGCCGTAAAACATCGACAGAACCGGCATGGATACGCCTCGATTCCATGTTGCAATGGCCGAATTATACACCCTTGTTAGGCACGCGCAAACTTGGAGACGGGATACGAAAGTGGATGAGTAGACTGTGTTGAGACATAACAAAACACCCTTTGTGACTGCCTCGCCACAAAATACGAGCACGGAAAGGGTGTTAGCTACCAGATATTGTGTTTAGCGCCCCAGGCAGGACTCGAACCTGCGACCCTCTGCTTAGAAGGCAGATGCTCTATCCACTGAGCTACTGGGGCATCAAGCCATATTATACCCGTTCGCCCACCGTTGTCAATCAGTGCAGTGTGATTTCTTGCGTCCCGTCGTGTCCTACGCTATAATGATAATAACCTTGTTGGCAACTCGTTGGCCTGGCGCTCGGCGCCAAGCCAGGAAGGCTGATCGCGTGGACGTTGCTGCTGAACATGAC
>JBBITV010000143.1:0-1469 GCA_037440585.1 Chloroflexota bacterium | reverse complement strand
GGTCCTGTTGCTCTCGCCAGATGACAAGCGCTTCATCATCCGCCTCGTGCCGGGCGCGGAGTTCCACACCCACCGCGGCCGCATCCGCCATGACGACATTCTAGGTTTGCCCCTGGGCCGAAAGATCATGTCACATCTGGGGCAGCCGTTCGTGGTCCTGCAACCGTCGACGCATGATTTGATCATGAACGTTGGCCGCTCGACCACGATCATGTATCCCAAGGAAATCGGCTATGCGTTGCTGAAGCTGGGCGTGGGGCCGGGGAAGCGGGTGATTGAAGCCGGAACCGGAAGCGGCGCGCTGACCGCCGCACTCGCGTACTACGTCCGGCCCGATGGCCGCGTGTACAGTTACGAGGTCCGCGAGGAGATGCAGCGCCTGGCAGTCCGCAATTTGACGCGGTTGGGCCTGGCGGAGTTTGTCGAGTTCAAAGTGCAGGATATTAGCGCCGGTTTCGAGGAGCGCGAAGTCGACGCGCTGTTCCTGGATGTGCGTGAGCCCTGGCTTTATTTGGCACAAGCCTACGCTGCTCTAAAGGGCGGCGGTTTCTTCGGGGCCCTGGTGCCGACTACAAATCAGATTGTCGGCTTACTCAAGGGCCTGGCCGAATACCCCTTCGTCGATGTCGAAGTGGCCGAGATCATTCTCCGGTTCTACAAGCCAATACCCGAGCGCGTGCGTCCGATGGACCGCCTGACCGCCCACACGGGGTACTTGCTCTTTGCGCGTAAGGTTCAACCAGGGCTTGCAGGTCAGTTGGGGGTGGCGCCGGAGGAGGATTCGAGCCAGGGTAAATAGAGACGATACGGCTGCCGGAAGATGCTCAGGCCACGGTTGCTGCCGAACCAGCGCCGGTCCTCGCTGTCGATTGCTACAACGCGTACGTCATCTGAAACCAGGCCGGAGTTGGCCACGTTTAGGACGGACGCCTGATGACCCCGGATGACTTTTACCCCACCGGTGGGGGCATGGTGGCCGGTCGGCTCGAAGCTACCGTCGCCCGGGTATCGCCCGTCGCGGCTGGTGGCAGCCCAGACGACCCCGCTGGAGTCAATGGCTACCGAGGAAACATAACCGTCACCTGGGAAACTCAGGTGCGACCATGAACCGTCGAAACGATTGACCACGGCATCGACACCTTGCCAGGTCGCAGGGGGCGGATTGGGATAGCCGTTCCAGTTGAAGGCGCCGGACCATACCTCACCGGCCGGACCCGGCGCCACGGAGCGCACGTCGTTGTAATAAGCGGTGAGTCCGCTACTATTCGAGTAGTTAGACCAGGTGTTGTCTTGCAGGACGGAGAGACCGCCACCGGTCGCGTGCGGGGCGGCGTAGGTTGCTGCGGCCCACAGGCGCTGCCTGGCAGGATCGTAGGCCAGGTCGGTGACCAGGTTGGAGGCTAACGTGGGGTATCTCACGGTCTGCCAGGTCTGGCTGGCCAGGTCGAAACTGCTCAGGCCGGCGCCCC
>JBBITV010000142.1:0-8882 GCA_037440585.1 Chloroflexota bacterium | reverse complement strand
ATGCCTATCGCGGGCTCCTCCCCGCCTTCCGGCGCGCGCGCCTCCGTCCGGGTTTTTGCCGCCCCTGGGCCCTTCCGGGGGAAACTATGCGGACCACAGGGGAACTCAGGGGGACCGGCGAAGTCAGAGTGCCTCCGAATTTCCCCGAGGTCCTGGAGTTCCCCTAAGTTCCCCCAAGTTCCCCTGAGTTCCCGTTATACATCCAAATTCCTCACATCCTTCGCATGTGTCTGGATAAACTTCGTCCGCGGCGGCACGGCTGAACCCATAAGCATGTCGAAAACCTTGTCGGCGTTCACGGCATCCTCGATGGTCACCTGGAGCACGGTGCGCCTCTCCGGATCCATTGTAGTCTCCCAAAGCTGCTCGGGATTCATCTCGCCCAGGCCCTTGTAGCGCTGAATCTCAGGTGCCTTGCCGCCTCTGTATTTCTTAAGCAGAGCGTCCTTCTCGGCATCTGAGTAGACGTAATGCTCTTTTCCATCGAGCTTGATCCGGTAGAGGGGCGGCTGGGCCAGGAATAAATGGCCGTGCTCGATGAGCGGCTCCATGTAACGGAAGAACAGGGTCAGTAATAGTGTGCAGATGTGCGCGCCGTCTACGTCAGCGTCTACCATAATTATCACACGATGATAGCGCAGATTTTTCAAGTCGAACTGGTCCCCGATACCGGTGCCCAGGGCCGTGATCAGCGCCTTGATCTCGTTGCTGTTGAGTATCTTGTCCAGGCGCGCCTTTTCGACGTTGAGGATCTTGCCGCGCAAGGGGAGGATCGCCTGGAAACGTCTATCGCGGCCTTGCTTGGCACTTCCGCCAGCGCTGTCGCCTTCCACGATATACAATTCGCATTTCGCCGGGTCGCGCTCCGAACAGTCCGCCAGCTTGCCAGGCAAGGTCATCGTCTCTAATGCGCTTTTCCGGACGACCAGGTCGCGGGCCTGGCGGGCGGCCTCCCGCGCCCGCGCCGCCGTCAGCGACTTCTGGACGATGGTCTTGGCCTCACTGGGGTTTTGCTCCAGCCAGGCCGTGAACGCTTCGGCCACTACCGCCTCAACGTGACCGCGAATCTCGGCGTTGCCCAGCTTGGCCTTGGTCTGGGACTCAAACTGTGGGTCAGTGAGCTTGACACTGACGATAGCAGTCAACCCCTCGCGCACATCCTCGCCGCTGAAGTTGGGTTCGTTCTCCTTGAGCAGGCCCTGTTTGCGCGCGTAGTCGTTAATCGTCCGGGTCAGCGCCGAGCGGAAGCCGGTCAGGTGCGTGCCGCCGTCTACCGTGTTGATATTGTTGGCGAAGGCGTAGACCGAATCGGAAAAACCATCTGTATACTGCAAGGCGACTTCGACCTGGGTATCGTCCACCCGGCGTTCTACAAAGAACGGCTCCGGCATCAGCACCTCGCGGTTGCGGTTCAGGTAGCGTACGAAGGAGCGGATACCGCCCTCGAAGTAGAAAGTCGTTTCCCGGCTGGGCTCGCCGTCCAGTGTGCTGCCACGCTCGTCCTTGAAGGTGATGGCCAGCCCACGGGTCAGGAAAGCCATCTCGCGGAAGCGTTGGCACAGCACGTCGAACTTGTAGTCGATGGTCTTGAAAATCTCGGCATCGGGCATGAATGTTGTCTCAGTGCCGCTGCCTTCCGCTTTGCCGATCACCTCGACCTCGGTCACCGGCTTGCCCCGTTCATAGCGTTGCCGGTAAAGCTTGCCGTCGCGCTGCACCTTGACCTCGGCCCACTCGGACAAAGCATTTACCGCCGAGACCCCGACGCCGTGTAGCCCCGACGCAACCTTGTACCCACCCCCGCCGAACTTGCCGCCAGCATGCAGCACCGTCATGACCACTTCCAATGCCGGTCGCCTGGTCTGTGGATGGATGTCGACCGGGATACCACGGCCATTATCGACGACCGTTACAGACTGGTCCAGGTGGATGGTCACGTCGATCTGATTGGCGAAGCCGGCCAGGGCTTCGTCGATCGAGTTATGGCAAACGACCGGTCCCCAACCCGCTGTGAAGTTCTCACCTTCCGGCACAGAAACGTCATAGACCCATTCACGCGCATAGTCTGGCATTTCTTCGATCCGTGTGACCTTGAGCAAGCCAAGGTCCCCCGAGATGAAGTCCATGCCTCGGCCGCGGAGGGTCATTTTTTGCTCCGCCAACAAGCGGCGCAACTTAGGACGGGAGATGCCTTTTTGCCCCTGGCGACGCGCCGAGAGTGCCCACGCATCGGTACATGTTTCGACCATTTCGTCAAACGGTACATAGTGCACGTAAGCAGCGTTGTCGTGCCAGTAGAAGTAGGTGTAGTGGGCAGCCGATCCAGGGCGGAAAGCGTATTCCCGCGTGTTGCCTTTGTAGTTGACCACCACTGAACGCTCTTCACTGGTTGCGGCTGTGGACACCGTCCGAGCGGACCATGTTTTGCCCAACGATGCCAGGAGATATTGCAGTCCTGAAGCCAGGTACTGACTGGTGGTGTTGAACGTGTACCTGGCTCGATCTGAGGCATCTGGCGCACTATGCCTGAGGAGATGCTGGACGAAGGCAGCCGACGGATGGCCATCGCCAGCCAGGTAAGCGATCAGGTATCGCTCGCGGAGATCGGGCGAGAGATTGAAGATCAGATCCGGGACACGCTTGGTCCCGCTACTCCCTCCAGCCTGTAATATGTCTGAAAACAGAACAGCAACGAGTTCGACCCCGATCTTGACGGTGCTGGCCGTTTCATGAACGTAGTGCGAGCGCACGGTCAGTCCTAGCGCCTCGCCGACCAACCTGACCAAATAGTCGGCCAGGTCAGGCTCATGCGAGCCGAAACTGAACACGACGGACTGGTGCCCTTGGTCCGAGACGGTACATCCTTCGGCAGCATAGAGCCCGAGCAGTTCAACCAGAGCACGACCAATCGGCAGGCGGACCGGCAGCTTTCCATATTTCGTCCCCACTCGGGTTGAAGCTGGAAATGAATTGGCCAGGTTCTGGGGCAGAGAGCGCAAGAGATTGAAAGGCAGGTAGTCGTACCACGTGTAATCGTACCAGCTCTGCTTCCGTGTCAGGCTGCCATTGAGCGCAGTGCGCATCTCGTCGGTCAATGCCTCGCGCACGCCGTACAAGTAAAACTTCTCAGTGCGCTCAGCCGGCAGGGCCAGGAGTTCCCGGATCAGGTTAATTTCAGTCGTGTAGCCTGGCGGCTCAACCCAGTTTCGGGGAACGACCACGTAGTCGCCGGGTTTCAGATCATCTCCGCGCACGGAGACGACTTGCCCATCCCGTAACGTGAACAACGAATGATAAGGCGTAATGTCTACCTGACGTCCGGTGGCCAGGTAAACGCGATAGATCGGGCTATTGACCCGGTGCCGGATCAAAGTTGAGATGGGGCTGAAAGCCAGGCAATAGTCTCGTGGTGAGAAGGTCAACGCCATCAAATCGAAACCACCACGCAGGAGGTGCATACTCGGGCCAGCTTCGACCGCTTCGGCCTGATTGCTCATGTACGAATCCACCAACTCGCCGATCGGCCGCAGCCGCAATCGACCATCCTCCAGAACAAGGAGGGGGGTTTCATAGGTTACACTATTGTCGACCACCTCGTAGACCAGATGGTGCAGGCCACGAATGTCCGTCGATCCGATGTACATGCCCGGCCGGCGGCGCACCGCTTCCAGCCCTTCCAGAACCTGGATGTCCTCGGCGGTGTAGTGTAGACTATTATTCTTGACCTCAGACACAGATAGATAGCCTCCGGAAACTCTTTGGAATTCAGGGAAACTCGAGAGAACTTGGGTGGATGCCCACCAAATGAGACAAGTATATCTCAAATCGACGAGCTTGTCCAACGTTAATGCACGGCCAATACGTCACTAATGCGCGTTGACGGCTCCCAGCCCAAAGAGTATTTAGGAGGAGAACCGTATCTGCGCTGGCCGTGTTGCGTTTTAAACATGGTTCGCTGCAAATCTGTAGGTCAAGTTTTTTCTCCGCGAGAATTACGGGATGCATGAGACTTTGCCACTCCCCCGCGGAGTTGTCAAAATGCCAGCCCTCAGGTATAATGGTGTTCTGCGCCCGCTCTAGCCGTCATCTTGTCCGATAGCACTCTCATGCGTCTGCCACTCTAGCCACACAGGCCGGGCCGGGCCGTCACTAGGTCATCCTGAAACAGATAGGGGAACCGACTATGGAACTACGGCAATATTTTGCCGTTCTCTGGAAGTGGCTATGGCTCATCGTCCTCGCTACCGTGCTGGCAGCCGGCACTGCTTACATCATCAGCACTCAGATGACGCCGATCTACGAAGCATCCACTACGTTGCTCATCAACGAAGCGCGCAACCCAGGCCCATTGAATTACAACGACATTCTGACCAGTGAGCGCACGGCCAAGACGTATGCCGAGCGGCTGACCAAGCGGCCGGTGCTGGAGGAGGTGGCTCGCCGTACCGGTTTGACCTGGGACCCGGAAAAGAAGTTCCCGGCGGACATCACGGTCCAGCCGGTACGAGACACGCAACTCATCCGGTTGCAGGTCGAGCACCCCAACCCCCAGCTCGCCACCGATGTCGCTAATACCCTGCCCAAGGTGTTCGTCGAACGCAACGAGGAGATTCAGGCCGGGCGGTTTGCCAGCTCCAAGGAGAACCTGTCGCGCCAACTGGATGCCCTCAAGAATGACATAGACGCGACGGCGCGAGCGATTGAGACTTTGCGGGCAAACCCCAATGGCGACAGGACCGAGTTGAGCCGGTTGCAAACGGCCCTGACCCAGTACCAGAACAGCTACGCTTCCTTACTGAAGAGCTATGAAGAAGTTCGCGTGGCCGAGGCCCAGGCGTTGGACAACATTATCGTCGACGAGCCAGCGTTGTTGCCCAAGGAGCCGGTGAAACCGAAAAAAGGGTTAAACACACTCCTGGCGGCGGTGGTCGGAGCGATGCTGGCCGTGGGCGTCGCGTTCCTGATGGAATACCTGGACGACACCATCAAATCACCTGAGGATGTGCGCCAGAGCCTGGGGGTAGCTCCACTCGGGGCCATCTCTCGTATCCGATCCAGAAACGGCGAGAGTCCGCTGGTGGCGGCTACCCAGCCGCGCTCGCCCATCTCAGAGGCATACCGAATTCTGCGCACCAACCTGCAATTTTCCTCGCTGGATAAGCCCCTGAAGACTCTGTTGGTGACCAGCGCCAACCCTACTGAAGGCAAAAGCACGACCGCCGCTAATCTGGCGGTGGTGATGGCCCAGGCAGGCTTATCGGTCATCGTCGTTGATTCTGACCTGCGCCGCCCCACGCTGCACAAGGTGTTTGGCTTGAGCAACTCTTGTGGCCTGACCACGGCGCTGCTCCAGGAAAGCCGCGCATTGGATGGCTGCCTGCAGCAGACGAACGTCGAACACCTCAGAGTGCTGACCAGCGGGCCTCTGCCGCCCAATCCTTCCGAACTGCTCGGCTCGCAGCGCATGCGCCACCTGATCGAACAACTGAAGAAGGAGGCCGATGCCATCGTTTTTGATAGCCCCCCGGCGCTGGCCGTAACCGACGCCGCCGTGCTATCCAACGAGGTAGACGGGGTGCTGCTGGTGGTCGACGCCGGCCAAACGCGGCGGGAGTTCGCGCAGCACGCACGGGAGACGCTGGTCGGCGTGGGCGCCACCGTGTTGGGTGTGGCGTTAAACAAGCTCTCCGAACGAGCTGCTGGCAGCTATTATTATTATTACTACTACGCCTCGGACGGAGACCAGGAGAAGCGCCGGCGCAAAGAGTATAAGGCGCCCAACGGGGTGGTTGCCACCTTGCACCGCGTGGCGACCCGTGTCCTGCCCTTGACAGGGCGAGAGGGTTAACGAGGATAAGGTTCTTTTTTACTCCGACTCCGCCACCGTCACTACACCCGGCGGCTGGCGGCGGCGCCCGCCGGAGTCTCGCAGCAATAAGGACGCCCCCAGCAGCACCAGCCGGGGCTCGGTCAGCAGCAGCTTCCAGAACACGCGTGCCATCTCGTCCCGATGGTACCGGCCCAGGAACTGCTGTACCAGAGGGGTGACGTGGCCCAACAACTGGTCGTAGCCGCGATTATCCAGGCGGTCTAGCAGCAGGCGGATAAGCCAGTGCAGGTCCAACTCCCGCTTGAGGGGACGCAGCTCACAGGCATAGGAGGTGCCCCGCAACAGGGCCCGGGCCGCCGCCGCCGCGCCCCACAGGCCGGAGACGGTGCCACCCACCGTAGTGACTTTCACGTGGCCGGCCGCATCGCCCACCAGGAGCACCCGCGCGGACCCGACCTGGCCCCACGGGCGCAACCCTGGGTGGTGCATGGCCACCTGAGCGCCCTGGTAGGCCAGAGGCTGGAACCCATACCGATCCAGGAAGCGCTGTAGCAAGGCCCGAATCTCGGACCGGTGGTCTCCCACCAGCCCCACCACGCCCCGGTCAGCCGACTCGGGGATCAGCCAGTAGAAGAAACGCGTTTCTAAGGCGTCGAACCAGACCTGGGTGACCGCCGGGTCCCAGCCGGGGGGCAGGCGGACCTCAGCCTGGAGGATGGGGACGGCCGGCGGGCGCTCGATCCCGGCCGCCAGGGCCACGTCGCTGAAGACCCCATCGGCGCCGACGACGGCCCGGGCGACCGCGGTGGCCGTCTGGCCAGCAGGGTCACGGAAGTAAACAGCAGCGCCTGCTGAGTGGGCCTCCATGCCCTGGAAACGGTAACCATGACAGATCTTCGCACCCGCCGCCTGAGCCCGGCCCGCCAGCAGGCGGACGAACTGGGCCCGTTCGACGATCAGGTCAGGGTCTTGCAGTTCCACGCTGACGCTGGCCCCGGAGGTGGCCGTGCTCATAATCCAGATGCGGTGCAGTACAGCGGTGTCTGGGACGTAGCCTAGCAGGCGTTGTAACTGGGGGGTGACAATTAAGGTGCGCCGGGCAGGTGCCAGGCTGGCCTGTTGTTCGAAGACGGTAACGCGCTGGCCGGCCCTGGCCAGTTGCTCTGCGGCGTAGAAGCCGGCTGAGGAGGCACCGATAATTGCGACATCGAGGTCCAAGGTTGCTTCTCCAATGCTCAGATTACGATCCTGCGCAGAACGTAAAACGTATCTGGATGCAAGTATACCCTAGATGCCGGACCTTGTCCAACTGTGTTGACGGTGGGGTTGTGCAGCGGTTGAGAGAGTTGAACGGCTTTTTGGCCGAGTTGAGGACAGTGAGAGGATGTCTGGGGTTTCGGCAGGCGCTGAGCGCCCCCCGAAACCCCAACCTGCAGCCTACGGTCCCCAGTAATCGCTATTCCACTGGACGCTGTTCCATTGCACACTATTCCACTGTACGCTGTCCCACTGAACCGACTGGGAAAGAACGCCGTCCGGGCCGGTCGTCAGCAGGTGGCTGACCGCGACGCCCGTGTTAGCCGTGTCGCGCGTCGTGGTCTTGACGGCGGTGTAGATGTCCAGGTGGCCCGCGCCCGCCTTCGCCGGGTCGTAGCCCGGCCAGCTCTTGTCGGCCGTCGCCATCAACCGGTACTTCACCTGGTCAGGGGTGAGGTCAGGCTCGGCAGCCAGGAGCAGCGCCACCGCGCCAGTGGTTACCGCCGCCGCGGCCGAGGTACCTGAGGCCCGGAAATAGTTGCTGTCCACGATGCGCTCGGGGTAAGTCTTGGCATAGTAGCTACCACCGCTGGCGAGGGCCGAGATCAAATTCTTGCCAGGGGCGACCAGGTCGGGCTTGGCAAAGCCATCACCAGTGGTGCCGTAGGCCGAGAAGGGCGTGACCTCATCGTCCCCCAGGGCAGGCGTGCCCCGGTCGTCAGTGGCGCCGACGGTGATCACGAACGGGTCGTTGGCCGGGGGATAGAGGGCGGCGGTGCCGCTGTTGCCGGCGGCGGTGACGACCACGATGCGGTTCAGCCACAGGATTTCCATCGCAGCGTCCATCGGGCTGGTATGATAGGACTGGGCCTGGGTGGACGTCAGCGACAGGTTGACTACCCGGATGTTGTAGGTAGCGTAGTTGGTGTAGACCCATTGCAGGGCGCTGACCACGTCCGACTCGAGGGCCTGGCCGGCGTCGTCGTTGACCTTGATGCTGACGAAGTTGACCCGGGGGGCGACGCCGATGTACTTGCTGGACAGGAGGCTGCCGTCGCCGCCGATGAGGCCGGCGACGTGAGTGCCGTGGCTGTAGGTATCGGCCATGCTGTTGATGCCGGTGACGAACTTGGCCCGGGCGACGACGCGGGTGCCGACGTCCTGGTGGCCGGAGACGCCACTGTCGACGACGGCGACGGTGATGCCCTGGCCCTGGTTGTAGGGCGCCTCGTTCCAGACGCGGTCGGCGCCGATGGCCTGGATGTAGGCATTGGCCAGGCGGCTGGTGTCGACGGGGGTACCCGGGTCGATCTGGGACTGGACTGGACCGTCGAAGGAGACCCAGCGCACGTCAGGCCGGGCGGCCAGGTTAATGGCCTGGCCAGCCGGTAGCTCGGCGGCGAAGGCGTTGATGATAGAGAGGTCCTTGGTCACGACGCCGCCCAGTTCGGCCACGCGAGCCTCGACGGCGTTGTCTTGGGTGAGCTTCTGGACGATGACCGAGATACGGGCTTCAGGATCGCGCTGGGCCAGTTCGTCTAAGACAGGCTGGAGGCGCATTGTGTGCTGGGCCGATTGGGCCGGCGCGACCGCACCCATCAAGACCAGGCCGGCCATCAAGGCGCCCAGGGCGTACAGGATAGAGCGGGTAAGAAGTTGAAGCTTGTCAGGTTGTTGGCGGTTCATCTGAGTCCTCCTCTACTCGTCGTCACCCCAGTAGTCACTGCTCCAGTTCACACTGTTCCAGTTGACCGAGTTCCAGTTGACCGAGTTCCAGTTGACCGAGTTCCAGTTG
>JBBITV010000141.1:0-8898 GCA_037440585.1 Chloroflexota bacterium | reverse complement strand
CAGGTCGCAGAGAAACGCGGCCACCTCAATTCCCCGGGCCTCGGCCAGCTCGGCAACCCGCGCCACCAACTGGGGGGCCGGCTCGGGCCTCTCCCAGGCCAGCTTGGGCTGCGCCGCCGGCTTGATCACCCGCTCCAAGAGCTGGAGGGTCTCGCGGATCCCCTTCTGCGCCACCTTCAGCGCCTCCAGCATCTCGGCCTCCGGCACCTCCAGCGCCCCCCCCTCCACCATGACGATGGAGTCCGCCGTCCCGCTCACCGTCACGTCCACCGTGGAGTATTCCAGTTGCTGGAAGGTCGGATTCAGGATCCAGTTGCCGTCCACCCGCCCCACCCGCACGGCGGCGATGGGCCCGTTCCAGGGCACCGGCGAGATCGCCAGCGCGGTCGAGGCCCCGATCACCCCCAGGATGTCCGCGTCATGCTCCTGGTCGGCCGAGAGCACGGTCACGAAGACCTGGACCTCGTTGCGGAAGCCTTCGGGAAACAGCGGGCGGATCGAACGGTCAATCACCCGCCCGGCCAAGATCTCCTTGTCGCTGGGACGCCCCTCGCGCTTGATGAAGCCGCCAGGGATCTTGCCGGCGGCGTAGGTCTTCTCCCGGTATTCCACCGTGAGCGGAAAGAACGGCAGCGCCGACTGATGCGGCGAGACGGTCACCGCGGCCAGCACGACGGTGTCGCCAAAACGCACCAGGGCGCTCCCGGCAGCCTGCTTGGCCAGCCGGCCCGTCTCCACACTGAACGGCCGGCCGGCGAATTGAGTCTCGAGGCGTTGAACGGTCACACGCGCTTCCTGTTCCGGATGCCCAATAGGTTGAAGGGCGTCCGGGCTCGCTGGCCGGGACGCCCTTGGCCTCGTGCACTCCCTAGTGCCGGAGGCCCAGCTCGTCAATCAGGGCCCGGTAGGTGGCGAGGTCGTTGCGCTTGAGGTAGTTGAGCAGCCGGCGGCGCGTCCCCACCATCTTGAGGAGGCCGCGGCGGCCGTGGTGGTCCTTCGGGTGGTTCCGGAAATGATCGGTGAGCGAGTTGATCCGCTCCGTGAGGAGCGCGATCTGCACCTTCGCAGAGCCGGTATCGGCCCCGTGAAGCCGGTACCTGGCAAGGACCGACTGCTTGTCAAAACCCATGCTGCGATTATCCTCTTGGCACTTGCCCGAACCGCTCGGGCCCATGATCGCCACCATCTCGCCCGCGTCGACCCGGAGTGATACCCCGCGCAAGGCTTGAACTTTCACGTCGCCCATGCGGTAAACCTTGGTCACGTTGTCGATTTCAATCATACCCAGCCTCACGTGTCACAAGGAACTCAGGGGAACCTTGTCCTTCGCTTCGCTCAAGGACAAGGTTCCCCTGAGTTCCTCTGAGTTATCTTCCAGGTGGCGGTCCGCCGACGAACACCGGAGCGCCCATGCCCATTCCGCCGAAGCCGCGGGTTGAGTTGGAGGGAGTCGTGGTGTTCAGAACCACTTCGTCGCCCTCTTTCAGACCGCTCAGGATCTCTGTCTGCGAGTCGCTGGTCATCCCGGTCTGGACCGGCACCTGGATCATCTGGCCCTGGTAGGCTACGGTGACGAAGCGTTGGCGGCCTTGCGTGCGGATCGCCCGGTTGGGCACCACCAACACGTTGTCCTTGCGCTCGACAATGACGTTCACATTCGCCGTCATGCCGGGCCTCACCATCGGGTCCGCCTCGGTCAACGCCACGGTGACCGGGTAGTTCACGACCCCTTGCTGCAGAGTCCCAGCCGCCGCGATCTGGGTCACCTTGCCCGTCAGCGTCCTGCCGGACAGCGCATCCAGGGTGATCTGGGCCTCTTGACCGAGTTGCAGTTTCGGCAGGTCAACTTCAGCCATGTTGATGTTGATGTCCAGGTGATCGATGTCGGCCAGGCTGATGGCGTTGGTATTGGCACCAATCTGCTGGCCGCGCTGGATATTAATGGCAGTGACCGTCCCGTCGAACGGAGCGATCAATTGTGCGTTCTTGAGCTTCAGCTTCGCCTGCTCCAGGCTGATCTGCGCGGTCTCAACGTTCGCCTCGGCGATGGCCAGGTCTTCTGGCGTTGGTCCCGCGATCGCCTTCTTGTAGCTTGCCTCGGCAGCCACGACATCCTGGGGGTTTGTAGAGTTGAGCAACTTGGCCAGCGCTGCCTCGGCCTCTCGCACCTGGGCCTCGGCCTGGGCCAGTGGGGTGTTGGTCTGGCTGGCTACCGCTGCGTCATAAGCCTGTTGAGCTTGTTGGACAGCTAACTCTGCGTTGGCTACCCTGAGGTTGGCTGAATCTAGCTGATACCCGCTAGCTTTACCGGCAACGCCATCGCGATCGATCTGGGCGGCCCAGAGATCGTTCTTGGCCTTATCGAGCGCCTGCTTGGCCTTCGTGACCGGGTCAACGCCACTCTGGACATCCAGCAGGTTCTTCTTAGCCGACTCCAGCCTGGCCTGGGCGGCGGCGATATCGGCGGCGGACGGCCCGCCCTTCCTGGCCGCATCCAACCTGGCCTTGGCCGCGGCGACGTCATTCGGGTCGGGGCCGCGTTGCACCTGAGCCAGCTTGGCCTGGGCGATCTTGAGCGCCACCTCGCTCTCTCGCACTTGCAACGCCAGATCTGTAGAGTCCAGCTCCGCCAGGACCTGGCCCGCCTTCACCTTGTCGCCGAGGCCGACATTGATCTTGCTCACCTGACCAGCCACTTGAAAGCTCAGGTTAAGCTGTTCGTGAGCCTGGATATTGCCTGCCGCGTTCACTGTGGCGATCAGGGTACTGCGCTGCGTGGGCACCGTTTGCAGGCTGGCCGTCGGCGCTCCTGCGTTCCCAAAACGCTGGAACCCCACAACCCCTAAGGCCAGCACCAGTACCAGGATGGCCGCGAGGGCGATCCACTTGCGGCTCAATCCGCCGCGTTTGCCCCACGGCACCGGAATTGTCTTGGCTTCAGTACTCATCGATTCACCTCAGTTCTTCAACGACCAAATCCCAATGACCAAATCCCAAATAAGCGACTGGTCATTGGTCATTGGTCATTGGGATTTGGGATTTGGTCATTTTCCACGTATCCAAACCCGGATCACGCGGGCGTCGAGGTCTCCATTTTCGCGCACCGAGCCGATCGCAATGATCTGCTCGCCGGCCTGCAAATCCGTGAAGACGATTCGCTGGGACCCTCGCGCGATGATCGTTTCATTTTGGACGTAGATACGGCGTTCAACTCCGCCACGGCCCTTGATCACGAAGGCGCCGGGCGCGAGGGATTGGATCTCGCCCATGGCGCCGTGGCTTTTGAGGAAGTCCCGCCCCCAGGGCGAACGCACGAACCCGTGTTCTATTGGCAGCGGCCCACCCAACAGGCGCGCGCGCGCCTCGCCGACATGCAACCCAATCCAGAAGATCCCGGCCAGCACCAGGAGCGCCACGAGCCCGCCTGCGGCACAGCCCAGGAGCCGGCCACGGTTTTGCAGCACCGTTCCCTTACATCCTTCCCCAATCCAAAATCTAAAATCTAAAATCTAAAATGCTATGCCCTCCCGTTCATGTGCATCCCGTGCCCTGCCGACACCTGAGCGAGGGCATGCTGGGCCAGGAAAAGCGCCGCCCCCAACGCTGTCAGCATCAGCAAGAACTCCACTACCGGCAACGCCTCGACCAGCGCTGCCAGCGCCTCGGCCGGGTAGGCCAGCAACATCTCCGGCTGCGTGGTAAACAACGCCACGAACTCCAGCCCACCGCCTTCCTGCAGCACCGTCAGGGATTCGACACCTAACCAAATCACCATCAAGGCCGCAGCAAGCGCGCCCAGGGCCGCCGGCAGGGTGTGGCGCAGGGAGACGCGCCATACCGCTGTCTCCGCTGCCACCCGCGCCAGGATACGCGCAGCCAGGTCCGGCGCTGGCCGTTCGGTAGGGAGCATTGTCAATACATCCGACATCTGTCGCCAGCCAGTCACTCGCCGCCGGCAAGCACCGCACGTATCCAGGTGCATTTCGACCTCGGCTACCTTTGTCACGTCCAACTCACCCTCGACGTACAGGTCGAGCAGAGATCCGATGTCTTGGCACGTCATTGCCTTTCTCCCAATTCTGCCTCCAGCGCGGACCGGAGGAGCAATTTGGATCGGAGCAAGTGCGTCCGCACTGTATTCAGCGGCAGGTCCAGCGCCTCAGCAATCTCCGCGTAGGAGAGGCCTTCAGTATACCGCAAGGTGACCGCCAGGCGGTACGCCAGCGGCAACCTGGTGATGGCCTGGCGCAACAACGCTAACATCTCCTGTTCCTCGATCTGCTCCAGCGGCAGTGGTCGATCGTCTACGATTGACTCGACTGCCGACTCATCTTCAGCGCTATCTCCCACTTCCGAGAAGGGCACGGCCGCTTTGCGTCTGGCCCAATTGCGGCACAGATTTGCCGCGATCTTAAACAGCCACGGTCGGAACGGCAGATCGGTCCGCGAGTTCGGGAGCGCAGCGAAGGCCCGCAGAAAGGTTTCCTGGGTGATATTCTCGGCCTCCATCGCATCCTGGGTAAAGCGATAGGCGAGATTGTAAACCGAACGGGTGTGCCGGCGGACCAGTGTATCAAAGGTGCTGCGGTCCCCGCGCACGAAGCGGCGGACAAGTTCTTCGTCGCTTGGTCCCATCCTGGTCTATCTCTCCTTATTCATATCACAACGCAGAGGCTGAAAAGTTTCGTCGTTTAGCCATCAGCTTCACCTCAGCCGCTGACAACCCACATTCTGACAAGTTGCACTTCGGCGCAAGAAGGGGGAAATGGAACGGGGGTTTGTACGGCGGCCAGGCCGCCGTACAAACCCCCGTTCCCTTCAGGAGTGTCATCCAGACGTCGAAGCCGGCGCCGCCTTCCGCTCCGGTCGTGGGGCTACAAACCGCGTCGCAAAGATCGCGGCTTCATACAGGATCACCAGCGGCGTCATCACGATCATCGGCGCGACGATGGGATCGGCCACCGGCGTGACCAGCTCGGCGAAGACGAAGAGCAGGAAGTAGGCAATCCGCCGCTGGCGCTTCAGCGAGTCCGCTTTCAAGATCCCGACCTTGACCAGCGCCAGCACCGCTATGGGCAACTCAAACGCCAGCCCACAGGCTAGCATGAAGAACACCACAAAGGAGATGTACTGGTTGGCGTTGGGCAGATAATTGATCTCCCGGCCGAACATGTCGACCAGGATGCGCACCATCCCGCTGAGCATCACATACCCGAACACGGTGCCCAGCAGGAAGAGGATCGCCATGGCGACCAGCATGGGAAAGACGAAGCGCCGCTCGCGAGCGGTGAGCCCAGGTGCGATGAACGCCAGCAGCTCGTAGGCCCAGATCGGTGAGGCGAGCACGACCCCGCCGTAAAGCGCCACCTTCCACCTGATGACAAAGCCGTCCATCGGGCTGAAGGCGTTGATCTGAAAATCCGCGCCGGCCGGCGCCTTCAGCAAGCGCAGGATCTCATCGCTGAAGAAATAGGCAACCGTAGCCGCAACCAGGATAGCGACGGCCGACTTGACGATCCGGATGCGCAATTCCGCGATGTGCTCGATCAACGTCATCCGGCGTTCGCCGCTCTGGTCACCGGTCCCGTCCTCGACGCTGGCTGACGGGCGCTCATTCAACAGATCCGGTAAGCCCTGGCTGGCCCGCTGGAATTCCGCGACGGCTTTGCCCAGGCTACGCGCGAGCTCCTGCATGCGCTCCGGACCAAAGACGATGAGCGCAATGAGGAAGAAAAGAATCAGGTGGCCAGGATCTAAACCGGGCATAGAATCAACCGTGTCGGAATAGGCGAAGGGGAACGCCTATTTCTGCACCTGCTCCGGGCGATTGTCCGTTGACGGCGCTTCCGCTGCTTTCTGAATCGAATCCGTCATTTCCTTGCTGGCATTCCTGAACTCGTTGATCGACTTGCCCAGCGCCTTGCCGATCTCCGGCAACCGCTGTGGGCCGAAGACGATCAGGGCGATGATGAGAATGAGAATTAGATGAGTAGGTTGCAAACCGAACATTTCAAAGGACCTCCTTTCGGGGTTGGAATGACCGGGATTACATCTACAGCCGTTATTATAGCCCAAGTGCTGCCATTCGGCAAGCAAAGCTGTCGGCCTCAGATCGCTCAATTGCTTGACAAAAAGATTTTCTTTACTATACTCATTTCCACACTCTATTCCTGACGGAGAGTAGAGAAATGTCGAAACCACGCATTGCCGTTTTGCATTACACCGCACCGCCCATCGTAGGTGGTGTCGAACACGTCATAGCCGAGCATACTGGCCTTTTTATCAAAGCAGGTTACCCTGTTTCGGTCATCGCTGGACCTAACGGAGCAGGAGGAATTCATCCCCAAGGCACGGTCCGGTTGATTCCCCTGATGGACTCGCAACATCCGGAGAACCTGGCGATTGCCGAGGGACTGGAGCATGGCAACGTTCCACGCCAGTTTCGCGCGTATCAGGCGGGTTTAGAAGCTACCCTCCTGCCCCTGCTGGCCGATCAGGATGTGATCATTGCCCACAACGTCTTGACGATGCATTTCAACCTGCCGCTGACCGCTGTGCTGCATCAGTGGCTCAATCAGGGCGTGATCCGACGCCTGATCGCCTGGTGCCACGATATTTCGCGGCATGTGAACCCACCATCCGGCGCAGTCCAGCGCTTTGGTTTTCCGTGGGACCTGCTGCGCACGTATCGGCCGGAGATCACCTACGTGGCCGTATCATCCCGCCGCCAGCACGCCCTGGCCGAAATCCTCGGCTGCTCTCGCGAGTACATCCATGTGGTGCCCAATGGTGTGGATCCGGGTAGCCTTTTCGGACTCTCCGATCTCGGCCAACATCTGCTAGAAGAATTCAACTTGCTTGAGGCGGGTCTGCTCCTGTTGATGCCGATCCGTGTCACTCGGGCGAAAAATATCGAATTTGCCCTGCAGGTAACCGCCGCCCTCAAAGCTGCCGGGATGCGTCCACGGCTCGTGGTGACCGGTCCACCGGATCCGCATGTCCCGGCGAGCGGAGCCTATTTTGACCAGTTACGCTCTCTTCGTCGGACCCTCAAATTGGACGAGGAGGCGATCTTTGTTTACGAAGGGACATCCAGGATTGCATCCCCCCTGACGATCAGCACATCCGTCGTGGCCGAGTTGTACCGGGTTTCCGACCTGGTGCTGATGCCCAGCCACCGGGAGGGATTCGGAATGCCCGTGCTGGAAGCGGCCCTCGTCGGCAAGCCGGTTTTCGCCACGACGGTGCCCATCCTGGACGAACTTGGGGTTGACTCGGTTTATCATATCGAGCCGGGTGAGCCACCGGATCAGGTAGCGGCGCGCATTCAGGCGTGGGCCCAACAAGACCCGGCCTATCGCTTGCGCCGGCACGTGCGCCAGGCATACACGTGGTCGGCTATTTTCAGGCGAGCGATTGAGCCTTTGATTAGTGGGCTTGTCAAGACATGGGAAAGGCGGTTATCATGAAGACGCAGGATCGATTTCCCTTTCGGCTGGTAATCGTATCCAACCGGGGGCCTTATCGTCTGCACGCCACCAAACAGGGTTTCAAGCGGGAAAAAACGGTTGGCGGGTTGGTGACTGCGATGTTGCCCGTCATCGAGCGCCTGGGAGGGGTTTGGATTGCCTGGGGCGAGCGGGAAGGGCGTTATCCCGTGCCCTCACGCGCGCCGCTCTTTGACCTCCGCTACATGGAACTGACACCAGAACAGATGCATGGCTATTATCATGGACTGGCGAATAATGCTCTGTGGCCCCTCTGCCACTATTTCCCGAGCCGGATGCACTACGACCACGTGGAATGGGAGGTGTACGAGCAGGTCAATTCTCGTTTCGCCCAGGTGACTTTGGAAGAAGCCGGAGAAGAGGATGTCATCTGGGTGCACGATTATCATCTCGCCCGGACTCCCTTCTATATCCGCGAACAGCGGCCGTCCGCCCGCATCCTTTTTTTCTGGCATATTCCGTTTCCAGCGGTGGAACTCTTTCGCACGCTGCCCTGGCGCTGCCTGCTGCTGGAGAGCCTGCTGGCCTGTGATGTGATCGGTTTCCACATCCCGGAATACGCGAAGAACTTTACTGAGGCGACTGTTGAAATCCTCGGCGCACGTGCCGAAGGCGAAAGGATTCACTATGCCGGGCGGACGACGCAGGTCCTCGCGCGCCCCATCGCGATCGACTTTGAGGCAATTGAGCGCGAAGCCCAATCTCCACAAATCGAGGAGCGCGTTAACCGTCTGCGCCAGACCCTGGGAGAACACACGCTCATTTTTGGCATCGAACGGATGGATTACACCAAAGGGATTCTGGAGCGCTTGCGGGGGATCGAGTACCTGCTGGAGCACCAACCCGAGTGGCATGGCAAATTCACCCTGATCCAGGTGGTGACCCCTTCTCGCATGGGAGTCGAAGCCTACCGGCAAAAGAAACGCGAAATCGATGAAGCCGTGGGGCGGATCAACGGGCGATTCAGCAACGGGATCTGGGTCCCCATCCGCTACCTGTATCGCTCCATACCTTTCGCCGACCTGATCGCTTACTATCGCGCCGCCGACATCGCCCTGATCACGCCTCTACGCGATGGGCTAAATCTCGTGGCGAAAGAGTACGTCGCGTCGCGTATCCACGGCGACGGCGTGCTGGTCCTCAGCGAGTTTGCCGGTGTAGCCTATCAACTGCCCGAAGCGCTCCTGGTGAATCCATACAGTGCAAAAGAGATGGCGACGGCCCTCGAACAAGCGCTGGAAATGTCGCCGGAAGAGCAGCGCCAGCGCATAGCGCCGATGCGGAGCCGCATCCAGGCGCAGGATATAGCATGGTGGACAAAGGAGTTCCTCAATCGAATAGCATAATCTCCAAGACTTCCGAAGTCCCCCTACGGGGAGCAACTTCAGCT
>JBBITV010000140.1:0-8964 GCA_037440585.1 Chloroflexota bacterium | reverse complement strand
TGCCCAACCCTTGTTTGAACTGCAACAAGTCGGGGCGGTGGTCTTTGCTATGCCCACGACTCAACACCCCACCGGCCGCCTTCCCGTCTTCCCCGGGCGCGTGATGCACCGCAAAGGTGATGGTGTCATAGCGCCCCACCTCGGTGGGCAAGGCATACGCCTGAATCAAATGTTGCCCCATCTGGCGTTGCAACAAGACGCCGCGCTCCTCGTCGGCCCCCAGTGCGCTCAACAGGTCCCCCAATCGGTCGTCCGTAGCATCTTTGACTTGAATCGGCCAGCCGGTGGTGTGTGCCAGTACCACTTGATGGTCCGCGACCCACTCTTCCATCTCACACAGCCGATGACTGCGCAAATACACCACAAAGGCGATAAACAGCACGGCCAACTGCCCGTAACTCAGTCCCTGGCGGTTGGGGTGCGGGTGCGGCAAAATCGAATCGATGATCTCGTCCACCCGCATCTGCAGCAACCAATAAATCACCAGGGGCAGCTCGTCTGCTCGTTCGATCACTGGCTCGGCCATAGGTCCCTCCGGGGCTCAAGTCTCGCCTACAACTATACCCAAAAGGGGCCACGTTGTCACGTGAGCCAGCTATCATAATTCTGTGATCAAACATAATGTTGTCGAAAAGAGAGTACTATGGGCGCGCGTCAGAGATATCGAACAATCTACGCACACCAAACACTCGGATCGGAAAATACAAACTTGTAGATAGCAGTAGAGCCTTTCGTTGTGTCTGTATAACAGCAAGGTGCAACTGTCTCTCCACCCAAACGCTCCATGTGCGAGTGCGATCCTGAACAACAGGTGGATCCACCACATGCAAACGAACCCGCGAAATCACACTTGTCTACGGCGTAGGCGTCGGCGCTAGAGGTCTCAACGGAACCCTGAATTCCCAAGGACCTCCTTGAAACTGAAGTTGCTGCGTTTCCTGTTTAGGCGCAAATGATAACCATTGAATCTCGGTGACTACAACCGTCAACTCTTCAACTTCTGGAGAGATTGCCGGACCAACTCGCTCACTTCCGCGCCAATCGCCGAGGGGTCCAGTTGTACCATCATAACCTGCTGTATACGTATGTCCGAGACTATCACGGATACTAAAGCTGAGCAAAGGGAGTATAGGCTGGGATTGACTTATCCGCCCCTCTCCCACCAGCCGCAAACGGTAATTGATGATGAACCCGCTATCGTACAGTTCGACACAGAGAAGGGTTACTTCGACGCCTTCTCTTTCTTGTGTTATCACCACAGGTATGAGATGTCGCAAGGCTTCACTTTGAGCAGGGCGTTTGACTTCAAGCCGGCGCACGCCGATAGGGCCTTGCTCTTGGCTAAATGGTTCCGCCTCTTCAATTGTGAACGTAGTCCTCACCCTTCTAGGCAAGGCCAAGCCAGAGCAGCTAAGGAAGAATTCATCTACGTGTTGCGAACAGTAAAACTTCCAACAAGCTCTACACTGCCCAATCGCTGATTCATTGCACATGTAGCATCGCATCGTGATAACTCCTCACGTATCGAGAATCGAAGAGCCTATCCGAAAGGTAGTCGGATAGGCTCTAAGATTATACACCAAGGGCTATATTGTGTCTAGCACCCGTAAAAACCGCTACCAGGTTGGGCCAACGGGCAGCATTCGATCTGGGGTGATCTTGTCTGGAGTGATCTTAATTGGACCCGGCGAGGCTTTACTCCCTTCCTCCGACTTGAGAGGCGCCGCAGTTATCCCCCCACATCCGGCCGTATCATAGGATAGGACGTAACTCGACGCGGTGAGCGATACAATTCGGGTATTGCTGTTCAACGGGTAGATGAGGTACGTGTTCTCGCCAGGCGTGAGATAGCCCCCGAGGGTTTGCGTGCCGCTTCCGCCCGACTTATTTACCCACCCGACTCGGAAGGTAACTGGTCCATACCCCCAAGCTACCCCAACCCAGAGTACAGGAACACCCCAATTGCAGTTTGGGTAGAACGTCCCTGCCTCAACTACCGATGAAGCGGGAGCCAGAAGTAGGACGAGCACTAACGCGAGCCAGATCAGCCGGTACAGAGTTTGCTTCCGCATCTTGACACCTCCGTTCAGTGTAGAATCAGTTCTGCTAGAGCTTGATGCTCTAACTGCACACCCCCGACCTCTCAGCGTGCCCCCAGTGTGGAGGGCCACTGGTGATGTACAACTATCTGAGCTGGGACAAGACGGTCCAGACGCTGGGGGCGTTCTGTCGGTCGCCAGTCGACCCGGGCACTACGCCAACCCAACTTGCTCCGGACACCCCATGCACCTGTTGTTCGCCCAGGGGCAGTGGTTTCAGTAGCCATTGTTGGCCTCCTTTCAGCAGTTAGATTTACTACGGGTCTAGTATACCATACGATTGTTGACCCAGTATTGAAATTGCTCCGAGAATTGTTACAGTATTTCAACAATCCCCGCCGAATCGGCCCATAATCTGTCAAATCATCCTCAATTTGTTGAAATATTTCAACAATCGCTTCTTGCACAGGCCTATCTTCGGGCCGCCGCAATCTATCCACTCTGCTTCACCGTTCAAATCTGTACCCGACGCCTCGGATTGTATGGATATGCCTGGGTGCTCTTGAGTCATCCTTAATCTTCTCGCGCACACGGCAGACATATACATCCACCTCTCGCGAGCCGATGGCCTGATCCCAACCCCATACCGCATCCAGGAGCTCTTCCCGGCTGCATACTCGACCCGGATGCTCTGCAAGAAAATACAGCAGTTTGAACTCAACTGCTGACAGTAGTTTTTCCTGCCCCTGCACGATGACCGCCTGCCGGCGCGTATCGAGCTCGATTCCCGGTGCAATCTCCCGCCTTGGCCCCCATCCCGGACCCTTCGCCGTCCAGCGCAGCACGGCCCCGACCCGCGCCAGGAGCTCAGTCGGCTCAACCGGCCAGGCGATGTAATCGACCGCTCCGGCCTGGCGTGCCTGGGTTTTAATCTCAGTGCTGTTTGTCCGGCCCATGATGATGGTGGGCAATCTTAATGCGTGTTCAAGCATCTGGCAGTGCTCCAGGCATGCCTGGCACTGCCGCAGGCAATTGGATGCAGGTGCCCCACAGACCAGGAGCGCCAGAGAGAACTTGCTCTCTGCCAAGCTTGCCCGAGCGGCCTCAATATCAAGCTCGTGAACGACTTCGTATCCGCCTGCCTGTAGAGTGGCGCATATTACGTTGGCTGCCAACGGATCTGGGCCGACGACCAGGATGAGCATGTTGACCCTCCCTCGGTCGAAGAACTTGCCGGGGGGGGAGAAGCAAGAGTAGCTGGTATGCCGGGTGTGATGGCGGCGTGGCTTCTCTTCCCCGCACGGACTGATGATTCCCTGTCCCTGCAGCGCTGCTAGAGCATTCGAGAGGTTGGCGTGCTACATCCAATGACCAGGAAGAGGATGAAATAGGGGACTGCCTGCTAATTGGGTGTGGGTGAATCAGTTACATCGGACGGCAAACACGCAAATAAACATGCAAAATGACAAACGCGTGGGCTCATTATAGCGAGACGAGGGGGAAATGTCAAAGGCGTAAATCCTCAAGGGAGTCGGACCTCATCGTAGCTCAGCCAAAATGGCCAGGGTATATGCCCTGGCATCCTCTCCTACTTCTTCCACCGGCCCTACGCATGACGGGCATCCCCGCTCACAGCCACAATCTCGGATGAGTTCTTCCGCCGTGCCCAGGACCTGGTCGTGGAGGCGGAACAGGGTTTCGCTGAAGCCAACCCCGGCCGGGATTTTCTCGTAGATCGTCACCGTCGGCGCCTTAGACCAGGCCGCCTGGGCCTCGGCCAGGATGCCGATGTCGCGGTAGTCACACATCAGGTATAACGGCGCAACGTGCCCCAGGACACTCCCCAGGCCGGTCAACGCGCCCTGAAACCGCTGCGCGCCTTCCGCCCGGCGGTGGCAGTCACGACAGAGGGTGATCAGATTTTCCAGTTGGTTGGCCGCCTGATAGTGATCGTTCTGGCCGGGCACGTAGCCGAAGTCGCGGAAGGGGCGCACATGGTGGATGTCGTGCTGGCGGTCAGGCCGTTCGGGGGCGCTGCAATGGCGACAGCGATAGCCGTCACGCGCCCGTGCCTTGTCGCGCTGGGCCTGCCAGTTGGGTCCCCGGTAGCCGATGGGGTCGAAACGCCACCAACCGGCCGCCCGTAGCCGCTCTACCACCTCCTCGGCCAGGATGAACCAGTAGGCTGCCGTCTCCGTAGTCTGCTCCGGCAAGTCGATCTCGCCCCAGCCAAGGGTCTCGTGGGTGTAGAGGCGCACCTTTTTGTAGCCGGTGGCTCTACCTCGGAGTTGCACCTCGCCGTAAGCCACTGTCGCCCCGGCGCGGCGCTCCTCGGCACGGGTCGCTACCGGGCGGACCTCCACGCTGAAGCTGGCATCCGTGTAATAATCCACCTCGACGGAGCGCACCAACGCCTGGCCGGCCTCCCAGTCCAACCGGTCGACGTGGTAGGCCTGGCCGTCGTGCAGATAGACCGCGCCGGTGGGGACCTGGAGCGGCGCGCTCATCCGGTCTACCGTCCCGATAGTTTGCGGCGTCTCGCCGCTGGTGACCGTGATGGCCACCTGGTCCGGCCCCGCCGAGCGCAGGCTGACCCGCTCTGCCGGGTAGCTGTCCCCCAGCCAGTACCACGTGTCACCGACCCGATGCAGGACACCCGATTCCGCCAGGTAGTCGAGCAACTCGGCCGTTAGGGCAGACCCTCCCGGAACCTCAGCCTGCATTTCACCCCCTGCTCCCGCCGAGTCACGGACTCGGCGGCCTGGCGGGTTGTGAGCCCGCCGCGAGCCATGATCAAAATCGGGCTCAGAGATTTCGGGTTGCTCACATCCAAAGGATTCGCCAGCCTGGAAGGGCAGCTCGAAGGCCGCGCACTGAAGGTGCGCCAGGAGAATGAGTAAGTTGTCGGGGTTGACGAGAGCGTGTTCCGGGGAACGTCCAAAAAAGTAGTCGGGGTGGGTCACGATATACTGGTCCAGTGGATTGCCGCCGGCCACCAGGATGGAGACCGAGACGCTGGCCCGCCGCCCGGCCCGGCCCGCCTGCTGCCAGGTGCTGGCGACGGTGCCCGGATAGCCCGCCATGATGCTCACGTCGAGCTGGCCGATGTCGATCCCCAGATCCAGGGCATTAGTCGCCACCACCGCGCGCACCGTCCCCTCGCGCAGGCCACGCTCGATCTCGCGCCGCTCGGCGGGCAGATAACCACCGCGGTAACCACGAACAACCGATTTGGGATTTGGGATTTGGGATTTGGGATTTTCCAGGTGGAGATAGCGCAGCAGCAGTTCCGTAGTGAGCCGCGCACGGGTGAACACAATCGTCTGGATGTCGTGGGCCAGGCACTGGCGGGCCAGCGCCTCGGCTTCCAGGACGGCGCTCCGGCGGATGCCCAGGGTGCGGTCCACGACCGGCGGGTTGTAGAAGAGAAAGTGGCGCTCGCCACGCGGCGCGCCGTCGCCGTCCACCAGCGTCACGTCCGCTTCGACCAGGTGCCGCGCCAGTTCCTCAGGATTGGCGATCGTCGCCGAGGAGAGAATGAACTGGGGCGCCGAGCCGTAGAAACGGCACACGCGCCGTAAGCGCCGGAACACATTGGCCACGTGGCTGCCGAAGATGCCCCGGTAGACGTGCATCTCGTCCACGACCACGTAGCACAAGTTGCTGAAAAAATCCGCCCAGCGGGTATGGTGGGGCAGAATGCCGGTGTGGAGCATGTCCGGGTTGGTGACGACGATGCGGGCATCGCGCCGGGTCGCCGGGCGGGCCGAGGTGGGCGTATCGCCGTCGTAGGTAGCGGCGCGGACCGGGTGGCCAAGGACCGGGCTCCAGGCGTGCAGTTCGGCCAGTTGGTCCTGGGCCAGCGCTTTGGTGGGGAACAGGTACAGCGCACGCGCCGACGGGTCCTGCAACAGGGTGTGGAGCACCGGCAGGTTGTAGCACAGCGTCTTCCCCGACGCCGTCGGGGTGACGACGACGATGTGCTGGCCCGCCAGCGCCGCTTCGACGGCTACCGCCTGGTGGGTGTAGAGCCGGTCGATCCCGCGTTTGCCGAGCGCAGCGACCAGGCGCGGGTCGACGGGCGGCCACGCATCGGCATGGGTTGCGGGCCGGGCAGGCAGCCGCCGCCAGGCGGCGATGTGGGCGGCAAAGCGAGGATCGGTTCTAAGCCGGCTGAGGGCTAGAGTTGCCTGATCCATGGACTCCTGGCGCTACCTGCCGACCTTGACAGTGACTGTTTCGAGGACCTGAAAGTCTGGGTTCTTTAGCTCAAATTGGGTCGTCTCGCCTGGGCAGACCTCAACCCGTCCACTGGGAGGCCGCAGCACATCAGTATCGAGACCGCCTCCATGAAGGCGTACCGCTTCCAAAGTGGGCGCATTCCAACGCAATAATGCGCAACTGCCTGGCTGGATAACGTCGGGTTCAGCCCAGAAATCAGCCCTGGCGACCTGGCCGGGCGGCGGGAAGATGGTGCCTTGCAGGATTAGGTACAGGAGAATCAGGGCGATGACACCGGCCGCGACCCAAACCCACAACCTGTTCGCAGGGACTGCCGGCCGGGCTGCTGGCTCCCGCCTCGCTCTCTGCCGCGGAGTCTCTTCTATCCGAGCTTTGGCCTCTGCGGGCCGACCGGTGGCCTCCACGGGGCGCGGCTCTACAATCGGTGGGGGCACTTCCCGCCATTCCTCGCCTATGGCCGCCTCTGCCCCAACCTGGGGCTCCACTGGTCGTGCAGGTGGCTCAACCCGTGGCGGGTCACTCCGCACCCACTTCGCGCCGTCGTGGTAGTACCACTGGCCCGTCTCGTAGCCGATCATCCACCACCGGCCTCGCTCGTCCTGAAGCATCAGGTTCTCGAGCTGGGCCTTGAACTCCGCCTCTGAGAGAGCGCCGGTCTCGAATTGTCCCTTGAACCTGTGAAATTCTGCTTCAACCCGAGAGAAGTCCATCGCTTAGCCTCCTTCGCCCCAGACATTACTTTGGCAAGTCTTTAGGCTTACTGCGCGGCCGGATCTCCTCAGGCAACGTGGTAGGCTTGCCTGGCCTTGCTGTCGGCGGTCGTGGCAATTGGGCCAGCTCCTTTTGCTGCTGTACCCTGGCTAGCAGGGTAGCGACGAGTTCCTGGCGGGCTCGATGAAGCTGTGAAGCCAATTCTTTCTGCTGCTGTGCCCTGGCAAGCAAGGAGGCGGCGCTTCCGTGAGCCGGGTCACCATAATCCGGATCAATCACCACAACGGCTCGGAACCCTTCGATAGCCGCCGGCCAGCGCTGAGCCTGCAGGTGCTCCAGCCCTTGTGCATACAGCTTAGCAAGCTGCGCCTCCCGTTGGCGTGCTGCTTCTTCTGCGGCCAGGGCTTCCTGCGCCTGAGCCAGACGAGCCGGTGCATCGTAGTAGCTGGGATCCAACCTGACGACTGCCTGGAAGGACTCGATGGCTTTGGACCAGTTGCCCGCCTGAGCAGCTTCACTGGCTACGGTATAGAAGCGGGCCAGTTCGGCCTGGCGGGCTTCCACCTGGCGTCTGGTGCGCTCCTCCGCCTCCTGTCGCTCCAGTTGCACTTGCGCCTCGGCCTCCGCCCGGGCTGCCTCGGCAGCACGCTGGCGTACTGCTCGCTCCTCCGGGGTCAGTTGCACCACATCGAAGATGTGGCCATCCGGCGCGCGCATGTATAGCACGGGCGTCCCCCACTCCACGTCGTTGCCGGCAGCAAAGATGGCCAGTCGAGCCTCGGTCACGGCGGCGTCTACCGGCCAGCCCAGGGACAGGGCATTGTAGAAACCACGCGCGAAGATGATGGCCGCCTCGTCAGTGATGGCAAACTGCATGGCGACCACGGCCGGTACACCGCCCGTGCGCACCAGAGTAGTCGCGGTTCCCGCGAAGGGATCATCACGCGAGGTGCGGGCACCCTCGCAGGCATTGAGGATCACCAGACGCAGGGTGGGATGGTTTCCCAGGAGCACCGCCAGGCGCTCGCCACTCACCCATTGGCCCAGTCGGTTCTCGTCCTCCAGGACTACAACGCCGTCCTGGCTGATCTCTTCAAAGCCGCCATGACCGATGTAGTGGAAGACGTGATACCGTCCACGCAACAGGCAGTCAGACAGCGCCGGCAACGTCGCCTTCTCTACAAACGTCAGCGTGACCATCTCTACGCCGACAAGTTCGCCAAGGGATTCCTGCAGGTTGGCCTGCTCGCGTGTGACGTCCAGTTGGGGGTAGTCTGACGGGCTGGAGACCATGACCAGAATCGACAGGGGCGGCTTGACTGCCAGCGGCAGGACTGGCTCGCGTACATCCAGATAGCGCACGATGGGCGTGTGCTTGAACTGGGCAAGAAACCGGCACAGGGAGGTATCGTAGAGGTATTCCCACGGGATGTTAACCAACTCTGGCGCTTCCAGCCGCAGCTTCAGGCGCAAGCCAACGCCTTGCCGCCTGGCCTCGTTCTGGCTGCTGATAAAACAGGCGCGCAGGTCATCACCGAACACGGCCTGGAACAGCTTGCTCCCGAATTGGCGCGCTACCTCCATCTCTGGAGAACTGATGCGTCGCGTTCGTCGCCGGGTGCCTCCCATCCGCAGGATAAAGTTCTCCAGTTCCAGGTCGGAGAAGGGGCGCTTGAAGAGGTGAGCGGCCTCGCCAGCCGGGGAGTGCACCACTGCGGCCTCGTACCGCTGGCCCTTTTTCTCAATGCGCAGCTCGAAGTCGAGATATTCTTGCTTTTGCATGGCACCCCTTCTTCTGTCGGTTCAGCACATAAACGGCAAGTGTTAAGGGTAAGCAGGACCAGGAGCAGGATAAACCTGACAGGACAGGCTAATGCCTGCTCTCCACCATTATAACGCATGTGGGCTATTTTTCAAAAGAACGTGTGTTGACCTGGGTGACCAGGTCGGCAGTGCGGCGCTCGCCGACCGG
>JBBITV010000139.1:0-8978 GCA_037440585.1 Chloroflexota bacterium | reverse complement strand
GACATTCGCTTCAAAGGCCAGTTTTGTTACATTGATGCCTATCAAGAGCCCCAATTGATGGAGGGCTGGCCGCCCAAGGATTGGCCGGAGACCCGCGAGGAGTATCTCGAGCGGCTCCGTAACACGCCCACCCACCTGTGCCGGCTACGCTACTTCGGCGGCGATCGCTGGGGCTTTGCCTTCTATAACGTACAGCAATGAGAAGTACGAGCTGTCGGTTTTTCCCGATGGGAGTTTCTTTGGAAAACCCGAGGACGCCTTCTTAACAGCCGCAGAAGTGTATCTGAGCGGCTAGACTCAGTAGATCACGGTTTTGTCATTCTGAGCGGAGCGAAGAATCTCTGCGGTGCTTGGAAGAGACCCTTCGCTCCGCTCAGAGCCTGCCCTGAACGCAGTGAAGGGGTGACACTTTCGTAATCTACTGAGACCCAAAACGCCAGCCCCTGGCGAGTGGAAAGGGAGCACTATGGATAACGAACAGACACAGGTCGATGATCTGTCCCTTCCTGGCCTATTGAGGATGGGCGCAGACGTGTTGGAGTGCATGGGCCAGGTGTTGCCCGCGGAGTTCTGGGAGCACCGGCGCAACGCCCGCCGTGAAGCCCTCCTGGCTCTCCGCGCCCTCGTCGACGCGGCCATCAAGTCCCTGGAACAACAAGCGGAATCTGAGCGCGCCGGCCGCAAGCAGAAGGGGAAGATCGAGGTCGAGTGATATTTGGTTTGTCGTATTGTGACAAAAACCACGGACTATGCTAGAATTGTGACATGTCTTCCGCTCTGCAGGCTAAGCTCCGCTATCTTCCCAGTGTAGACCGGCTGCTCCAGGAGCCGCCGCTGCCTGAATTGGCCACTGAGTTCGGCCACGACCTGGTCCTGGAAGCAGCCCGCGCCACCCTGGATGCCGCCCGCGACAGCATCCGCGCCGGCGTGGAGCAACCCGACCTCTCTACCCTTGCCGCCCAGGCAGCAGCTCACCTCGCTCGCACCACCCGCCCCAGCCTCCGGCCTGTCATCAACGCCACCGGCGTCATCATCCACACCAACCTGGGCCGCGCGCCGCTGAGCGCCGCTGCCCTCGCTGCGATGGCCGAGGCTGGCCGGGGCTACACCAACCTGGAATACGACCTGGAAGCCGGCGAACGCGGCTCGCGCTACGTCCACGCCGAGGCGCTGCTGCGCCGGCTGACCGGCGCCGAGGCCGCGCTGGTTGTCAATAACAACGCGGCAGCCGTGCTCCTCGTCCTTAGCGCCCTGGCTCGCGACCGTGAAGTCGTCATCTCCCGCAGCCAGCTCGTCGAGATTGGCGGCGGATTTCGCATCCCGGACGTAATGCGCCAGAGCGGCGCTCGCTTGATCGAAGTCGGCACCACCAACCGGACCTACATCGAGGACTATGCGGCGGCCATCACCGAATCGACGGCGCTCCTGATGCGCGTCCACCGCAGCAATTTCCGCCTCTCCGGTTTTGTTCATGATACAACACTGGCGGACCTGGTCGCCCTGGGCCGTGAGCGCAGCATCCCCGTCGTCGATGATCTGGGCAGCGGGACGCTGTTGGATACCAGCGTCTACGGTCTCGCGCCGGAACCCATGGTCCAGTCCAGTGTGCAGACCGGCGCTGACCTGGTGACCTTCAGCGGTGACAAGCTGCTGGGTGGCCCACAGGCCGGGATCATCGTCGGCAAAAGCGAATGGGTGGCGCGCCTGCGTCGCTTCCCCATGACTCGCGCCCTGCGGGTTGACAAGGTGACGCTGGCCGGAATCCAGGCCACCTTGTTGCACTACTTAAAGGGCGAAGCCGCCGCCCAGGTGCCCGTCTGGCGCATGATCGCGACCCCCCTTGCCGAGCTCGACGCCCGCGCAGAGCGCGTTGCCCGGCAACTGGCTGACTGGGGATTCGCCGCCTCCGTCATCGACGGCGAGTCAACGGTAGGTGGTGGTTCGCTGCCAGGCGAGACTTTGCCGACGCGGCTGGTCGCTATCGCAGGTGGTGACGTGCGTTCGCGCAGCAGCAACGCGCGGTCGCGCAGCCAAAACGGGCTACAAGACGAATCGATTGCCGCCGCACGACCGCGCGTTGGAAACTCCGGGTCGGAGACGCCCGACGCCCGCGCCCGCCGTCTGCGCCAGGGTGAGCCGCCGGTCATCGCGCGCATTGAGCACGACCTACTCCTCCTGGATTTGAGAACCGTCTTGCCCGAGCAAGACACGGTCTTGCTTGATACTTTGCGATCACAACTGTAGACCCCTAAAAAGTCTGCGGTGGAAGTAGTGCTCTGAATCAACCGCAAAGAGCGCAAAGAGCGCCAAGAAAAGCAAACATCCCTTTGCGTTCTTTGCGCCCTTTGCGGTTAAAGTTGAGGAGAACACGCGTGAACGGGCGCAAATTCCTGCCCTTTGTCGCCCTGGTCCTGATTATCTGGTTACTCACTGCATGGATTGTAAGCGCTGCCACCCTCTCCCGCGCTCCCTATCCTCCCATCCCGTCTGACCTGGCTGCCAAAATTGAGCCACAGGTACTGCGCGAACTGACCGGCCCCGAGGCCGCTCGGGATACTCTCCGGCCGTCCACGGCGCCACAGACCACATTTATCAGTCCCTCCAGGTGGAAGCGGCCGCGGACCCGGCGCGAGCGGGCCCCCCTGGCCGGCCTGCGCCCACCTGAGGTTGAGGGCCGGGAGCGGCGCGAACGACTCCGCCCGGAACAGGCGGCTGCCATCCGTCTCGCCCGGC
Organism: Chloroflexota bacterium; assembly: GCA_037440585.1. Classification (GTDB taxonomy): domain Bacteria; phylum Chloroflexota; class Anaerolineae; order Epilineales; family JBBITV01; genus JBBITV01. Next base: position 6,245 of record JBBITV010000139.1, on the reverse strand, counting down.
GCCAGGCGGCCGTGGCGGCTCTGCAAGCTACCGCCACTCGCTCCCAATCTGCCATCCGAGCCTACCTTGATGCGCAACAAGTCGCCGGCCACGTCTCCCGGATCATCCCCTTCTGGATCTTTAATGGCCTGGCCGTCACCGGCGACCTGGAAACCGTCCTGGCCCTTGCCGCCCGGCCTGAAGTCGAGATAATCCGCGCCAACCACCACCGGATTTTAGATAGATTCGCTTCGCTCACTACAAGTTTTAGATTTTCGATTTTAGATTCTCGACTAGATGTGGCTCCGAGAGGCGTACCGATCCCCGATCTCAACCCAATCCAAAATCTAAAATCTAGAATCCAAAATCCAGAATCGGTGGAGTGGAACATCTCCCTCATCGGCGCCGATCGCGTCTGGCAGGAGTTCGGCGTGACGGGCCAGGGCGTTGTTGTCGCCAACGTCGACACGGGCGTGGCCTGGACTCACCCGGCGCTGCGTAACCAGTACCGAGGCCTGTCCGGCAACAGCGTCGACCACGACTATAACTGGTTCGACTTCACCCGCACCTACCCGGGCGCTCCCGGCGACGGCCACGGCCACGGCACCCACACGCTGGGGATCGCTGTCGGGGGTGACGGTGGCGTGCACCAGATCGGCGTCGCGCCGGGGGCCAGGTGGATAGCCGTTAAGGTGTTCACCGACGGCGGTACCGCAGAGGATATTAATATTCACGCCGGCCTCCAATGGCTCCTCGCGCCGACTGATCTGAACGGCAAAAATCCCGACCCGGCCCGCGCGCCAGATGTCATCAACAACTCCTGGGGCATCCAATACGATGGTGCCAACCCAACGTTTTGGGATGATGTGATTGCGCTGCGCGCAGCCGGCATCGTACCCATCTTCGCCACAGGTAACAGCGGGCGTTTGGGGACAGGCTCGGCCGAGGCACCAGCCACATACCCTGAGAGCCTGGCTGTGGGCGCTACGACTGATGCAGACAACCTCGCCAGCTTCAGCGGGCGCGGCCCCTCATTCTGGGAGCAGATCAAGCCCGACCTGACTGCCCCAGGCGTAGACATTCGCTCCAGTTTCCCAACGTCCAACTATTATCAGGCCTATAGTGGCACTTCCATGGCTGCGCCCCACGTAACCGGGCTGGTCGCTCTGCTCCTCCAGGCTGATCCCACCCTCAGCGTCGACGACATCGAGGCCTTCCTGCGCCACACCGCTGTCGATCTCGGCGAGCCCGGGCCAGACAACCTCTACGGCGCTGGCCGCATTGATGCCTACACCGCCGTCCGGTGGGCGCTGAGTGCCGGCAAGCTCTATGGCCTGGTCAGGGAGGCCGCGTCCGCCCAGCCTGTACCTGGAGCTACGGTGACAGGCCTCCGCCGTGGCAGTGCCGCCGATTCGTTCACCCTGCAATCCGACCAGCGCGGCGTGTACGCCATTAGCGTGCCAGCCGGCACGTACGACGTGACTGCCACCGCCCTCGGCTACCGGGCGGCGACCCTCTCGGCGGTGCAGGTTTTCACCGGCTTCCTCTCGGTCCGTGACATCCACCTGGCCGCCATGCCTCAATACCAGGTCGCCGGCCAGGTCACAGAGGCCGGAACTGGACGGCCTATTACTGCGACTGTGACCGTCCTGGAAACGAACTTCTCCAGCACGACCGACGCAGCGGGCCATTATACGCTCACCCTCCCGGCCGGCGTCTATACCCTCAAAGCCAGCGCGCCCCGCCACCGTTCCCAGACAGCCGCCGTCACCGTTGCAGCCGAGAGTTCCGGGTTTCGGGTTTCGAGTTTCGGGTTTCCAGGCTCAGAACACGAAACATGGAACTCGAAACTCGAAACCTTAGATTTCTCGCTGCCAGAGGCGCCGTCGATCCTGCTCGTGGATGCCGACGCCGGTGCCGGCACACCTGTCAGCGTCTACTACCGCTGGGCGTTGGACTACCTCGGTTATCCTTACTCGACCTTCGCCGTCCCCGGTACGACCATCCCACGCAATCTCCCCCGCCTGGCCGATTATGACCTCATTATCTGGGCGCACCACGCCCGCGCTCCTTCAGACGCTGAGGCGGAGGATGTGCTCAAGGCTTACCTGGATGGCGGTGGGCGCCTGCTCCTGTCCGGCGCCAACATTGGACAGATAGACAGCGAAACCGACTTTTTCCGCAACTGGCTCCACGCCAGTTTCGCCAGCAGTGACGTCGCCAGCCAGGAAGCCTCAGGCGTTCCCGGCGACATCTTTGACAGTCTGCGCCTGAATCTCACTGATGTCTTTGGCTACAAAAATCCCACGTTGCTGCCCGATGCCCTCGATGCCACATCGCTAGACCCGGAGGCCTCGGTAACTCTGCTGTATGCCAATGGACAGGTGGCGAGTCTGAAGACGGACGTCTGCCGCGGGGCCGGTCGCTCCGCCTATCGCGCCGTCTACCTTGCCTTTGGCTTTGAAAGCACCGGACCCCGCCCCGATCACGCCATGCTGCTAGATCGCGCTATCGAGTGGTTGTCGTCCCAGCGCCCGGCCCGTGGCGTGGGGATCACGCCGGCCACCGGTCAGGCGCGTGCTCTGCCCGGTGAGAAAGTCATCTTCACCCGACAGGTCGTAAACCAGGGGGAGACTTCAGATACCTACCGCCTCACCCTTTCCAGTCCCTGGCCGGCTCGCGTCTTCGATGCTGGCAGCGGTCAGCCACTCACCCACAGTCAAGAACTCGCTCCATGTAGTGCACAAACCCTGCGCGTCGAGATCGACATCCCGCCAGGAACGGCGGTTGGCGCTTCCAACACGACCACGCTGCGCGCCGTGTCCGAGACGGATGGTAGCGTGGCAGCCGAGGCGACGTTCACCGTCATGGCCTTCCCCAACTGGCAGATGGAAGAAGCCGTGCCGGTCGCCGCCTCACGCGTCGCTGTGGCCGGCATTAACTGTACTGTCTATCGTATCGGCGGCGAAGGCGAGGACGGTTCCCCCATCCCCAACGTCTATGCATACGATTCCGCCGCCCGGCGTTGGATCTCGCGCCGTCCCAAGCCCACAGCCGTCAGCAACGCGCCCGCCGCCGCGCTGAACGGCAAAATCTACGTAACTGGCGGCTTTAATGCCGGCCCCACCGCCGTGGTTGAGGTGTACGACCCGGCGACCGATGCCTGGGAGCGCATCGCTCCCCTCCCTGAACCCCTGTGGGGCGCGGCCGCCGCGGTCGCGGGCGGCAAGCTCTACGTGATGGGCGGCACGCTGGATGGCGCCGTGTACCAGGCAAAAACCTTCGCCTTTGACCCTCAGAGTGGCGCCTGGAGCCGCAAAGCCAATATGCAAGTCCCGCGCGTGCACCTGGCCGCAGCCACCGTCGGCGGCCTGATCTATGCCGTCGGTGGCCAGAACGAGGCAGGTGTAGACCTGGACACCGTCGAGGTTTACGATCCCGACACCAACACCTGGTCGCTGAAGAAACCGCTCCCCACCCCCCGCAGCGGACTGGGCGCCGCGGCCCTGGGTGAATGGCTGTACGTTGCCGGCGGCGGGTGGTATTCCTACGTGCCGGCAGTAGAACGGTATGATCCTGCCACGGACACCTGGGTAGCCGTCAGTCCGCTTCAGGTGGGCCGGCGCAGCCTGGGCCTGGCGGCGGCGGGCGGGCGGCTATACGCCGTTTCCGGCTACAATGGCGACTACCGGCCTACAGTGGAATCCCTGACCCTGGCGACGAATCTGTGCGCCTCGACCAAGACCGCTTTCCCCGTTCGAGCCGGGCCGGGCGAGAGTGTGACCTACACTGTCACCCTGGTGAATCCTGGGCCGGAGACCCTGACCGGTGTCCGGCTGACGGATCCGATCCCACCTTTCACCACCTTTGTTCCAGGAAGTGCAACCGGTGGTGCGACCTACAACCCTATTCTCAATCGCATTGAATGGGTTGGAGACGTCCCACCCTCCCCTGGCCTCCCCTTTACAGGGGGGGATAGGGGAGGGGTAGAGTACACGCTCACTCCTGTCTCCATCCGCTATCAGGTCCGCCTGAACCCAGGCCTCACCGGCGACACGACCATTATCAACACCGCATCTATTGACGATGGCCAGGGTGTCAGCCTGACGCGATCGGCCGAGGTCCTGGCATTGGTCCCAAACCTGGCATCGTCCGCCAAAACCGTTGATCCGCCGCGCGCCGCCTCGGGTGACGTGCTCACCTACACCATCGTTCTGCACAACACCAACCCCGCCATAGCCCGCCGCGCCAGTCTGGTGGACCCGATCCCTGCCCATACCAGGTATGTGGACGGCAGCGCCGCTGGCGGCGCGGTCTATAACAGAGGACAAAACCAGATCGAATGGCAGGGTGACCTGCCCAGCACCGTACCCTCCCAGTACCGGGTTGCGCGGAGCGGCTCCCCGGGCGGCCCCACCTATGCCTGGACAGAGATCAGCGGATCAGGGACCAGGTTGCTCCTGGGTGACGACGACCGGGCCGAGATCCCCCTGCCCTTCCGCTTCAACTTCTACGGCGAGGAGCACACGCGGCTATTTGTAGGCTCCAATGGAGTCCTTTTCTTCGAGGATGCCAACCTGGGCTATGTCAACAAGTGTATCCCAGGTGATTCCGGCGCCAACGTCCGCACCTTCATCGCTCCATACTGGGACGACCTGGACCCGGGCCACGTCGCTGCCGGCGGGGTCTTCTACGCTGTCCAGGGAGTCGCTCCGAACCGGCGGCTTGTGGTTGAGTGGTACAAAGTACCCCGGTACACGGCCGGTCCACTCACCTTTGAGGTCATACTGTACGAAGCCACTGGCGAAATTGTGTTCCAATACCAGGATGTCCTGGCCGGTGACTTGACGTATGGGCAGGGCCGCGATGCGACGATCGGCATCCAGCGCGATGCAACCGAAGGACTCCAATTCTCGTGCAATACGCCGTCCCTGGCAGACAGGTTGGCCCTCCGCTTTGCGCCTCTGGTTGTCGCCCCGGTACTTTCCTACCGCGTCCGTATTGACGACGGCTTGCCTATACACACCCTCATTACGAATACCGCCAGGATCGATGACGGCACCGGCAACGTTTACACGTCCACCGCTACCACCACTGTCAACGTAACCGACTTCTCTACCTCCCGCCTGGCTGTGGACCACACCGCGGCCTCGCCCGGCAGCTTACTCACCTACCGGCTCTACCTCTCCAACACCGGCAACGCTGACATTCCGACCTTACGGGTGCTCGACCCGATCCCCGCGCTCACGACGTATGTGCCGGATAGCGCCGCTGGCGGAGCCATCTACGATCCGGTAAACCACCGCATCGCCTGGCAAGGTCGCTTGCTTCGCGGAACCACCACCGAGCTCAGATTCCAGGTACGCCTCACCAAGCCGCTTTCCGACGGCACCACCATCGTGAACACCGCTACGCTACAGGACAGCCAGGAGTCAATCCTGACCCGCTCGGTGACGACGACCGTCACCGCGCCCGACCTCGGCCAATCGGAGAAGCTCGTCAGCGCGGCACAGGTCACTATTGGCACCCCCGTCACTTACCTGGTACGTGTGCGCAACACAGGCACCGTTACCGCCCAGGTGAGTTTGCTGGACCGGCTGCCGCCCGACCTGACTTTTGTCCCCAACTCAGCCTGGGCCGGGAGCGGTGAAGCCGTTCAGTACAACCTGGCGACGCAAACGCTCTCATGGCGTGGCGAGGTGCCAGCCCGGGGCGTGGCCGAAATCGGTTTCCAGGTAGTGCCCCGCACCACTGGCGTGATCACCAACAGCGTGCGCCTGGATGATGGCGCTGGCACGGTGGTGGAAAAGACCGCACCCCTGACAGTAAACAAGCATCCTATCACGCAGTGGTACATCCCGCTCATTGCCAAAAACGATACAAACAAGTGATTGCCTCATAACAAGCATTGGGCCAGTGACGTTAATAGTGACAGCGCCTTAGTGATTTGTGAGGCTTGCGAGAAAGGTGGGCAAAGTAGGATAATTATGAATTCACGTAGCGTGCTCCCCATTGCGATAATAATGGCGTTGCTGATTGGGTTGGGGACTGGCCTGATCAGCGCTGCGCCCCTCGGACAAGCAGGTTCCGGTAAGGACGACCCAACTATCTGGAGCAAGATCGATCCCCAGGTACTGAAAGAGCTGAACGAGCAAGGCACGACCACCTTCCTCGTCCATTTGCGCACTCGAGCGAATCTGACGCAAGGCCGGCGCGACGCCGGCGAAGAGCGCGAGGAAGGAACCGAGGAGCTCGCCGGCCTCCTC
>JBBITV010000138.1:0-8995 GCA_037440585.1 Chloroflexota bacterium | reverse complement strand
CGCTCAGAGCTTGCCCTGAACGCAGTGAAGGGGTGACAACTTTGGGAAAGCCCTGTTACAATACCCCCCACGCTTGACACGAAGTTTGCCATATGGAGACGTGACATGCTCATGGAACCAACTCCCGAACCGCGTGGTCTACTGGCCAGGCGCGTCGCACATGTTGGGACTTCAATCTTTACGGAGATGAGTACGTTGGCCCGGCAACACAACGCCGTGAACCTGGGCCAGGGTTTTCCCGATTTCCCCGGCCCGGATTGGGTCAAGCGCGCCGCTGAGCAGGCCATCGCACAGGATGTCAACCAATACGCCATCAGCCATGGCGCCGTGCGGTTGCGGCAACAGATCGCCGCCCACGCTGGTCCACGTCTCGGCCGCACCCTCGACCCCGATGCCGATATTTGCGTCACCAGCGGCGCCACGGAAGCGATCTGTGCTGCGATCCTCGGCCTGGTCGATCCTGGCGACGAAGTTGTCGTCTTCGAGCCGTTCTACGACTCCTACGTGCCAGATATCGAGTTTGCCAGTGGCCTGCCACGCTACGTTCCGCTTTTCCCGCCGGACGCCGCGCACCCCGATTGGTGGTTCGACGAAGGCGAACTGGCAGCGGCATTTGGGCCGCGCACCCGGCTGATCTTGCTAAATACTCCACACAATCCCACCGGCAAAGTCTTCACCCAGGCTGAGCTCGAAGTGATTGCTGGCCTGTGCCGTCGCTGGGACGTTCTCGCCCTGAGCGATGAGGTCTACGAGCACATCGTCTTCGACGGGCACCCCCACGTCTCGTTGGCTACACTGCCCGGTATGTGGGAGCGGACGGTGACCGTGTCCAGCAGCGGCAAGACTTTTAGCCTGACCGGCTGGAAAGTGGGTTGGGCCATCGCCCCGCCGGCACTGAATGCAGCGGTGCGCGGCGCGCACCAGTTCATGGTCTTCTGCACGGCCGCACCTTTACAGGAAGCTATCGCCGCCGGCCTGGCCGAGGCGGGCGCCCGGGGCTACTATGCCGAATTGCGGGCCGCCTACCAGGCGCGCCGCGACCTGCTGGTGGAAGCACTACGGGCCGCCAATCTCCGACCCTACGTGCCGCGCGGTACCTACTTCGTTCTGTGTGACATCGCTCTCCTGGGCTTCCCCGACGATTTGGCTTTCTGCCGCCACCTGACGACGGAAGTCGGGGTCACGGCCATCCCACCCAGCTTCTTCTACTCGGACGCACATCGGTACCTGGGCCAGGGACTGGCGCGGTTCAGTTTCTGCAAAAGCGAGGAGACGTTGCGAGAAGCGGTCAGAAGATTGCAGAGAAAGCTCAGTACATAAAACTTGAAACCCGGTTGCACACTTCAGCCACCTGCTCGTCGGTTAGTTCCGGGTAGAGGGGCAGGGAGAGGACCTCGCGCGCGGCCTGTTCGGTGACGGGCAAGTCTCCGGGCCGGCCACCCAGATCGGCGTAGGCCGGCTGGAGATGAGCCGGGAGTGGATAATGAATGCTCGTTCCAATACCGGCTTGCCGGAGATGCTCGCGCAATGCGTCCCGCTGCGCGCTCCGGACGACGTACAGGTGGAAAACGTGGTTGGCGTAGGGTTTAGGCTGGGGCAACTGGAGGCCGGAGTCGGCCAGCAACTGTGTATAGCGCTGCGCCAGCTCGCGGCGCCGGGCGGTCCACTTTTCCAGATGTCGCAGCTTGACCCGTAAGATGGCCGCCTGTAACTCATCCAGGCGGCTATTCGTTCCGCGCATGACCGACTGGTACTGCTGCCGCCAGCCGTACTGGCGTAGCAAACGCGCCCGGTGCGCGATGTCAGTGTCATTGGTCACGATGGCGCCACCGTCGCCATAGGCGCCCAGGTTCTTGGTGGGGTAGAAGCTGAAGACACCCACTGTGGCGATGCTCCCCACCCGCCGGCCTTTGTACTGTGCACCGTGTGCCTGGGCCGCGTCCTCCACGACGGCCAGCTCGTGCTGCCGGGCGATCTCCAGGATCGGGTCCAGGTCAGCCGGGTGGCCGTAGAGGTGGACAGGCAGGATGGCCCGCGTCCGCCGGGGGATGGCGGCTGCGATCCGCTCGGGGTCCATGTTCAACGTGTCCGGCTCGACATCGACGAAGACGGGCCGCCCACCGGCCAGTTCGATAGCTGCTACGCCGGGCACGCCCGCGCTGGCGACGGTGATCACTTCATCGCCGGGCTGCACGCCAGCGGCGCGCAACGCCAGGTGAATCGCCTCCGTCCCGCTACCCCCGCCGACGCAGTATTTTGCGCCACAGTAGGCGGCGAATTCCGCCTCGAACGCTGCTACCTCTTCACCCAGAATGAACCAGCCGCGCCCCAGCACGCGGGCGATGGCGGCGTCGATTTCCGGTTTGATGGATTGGTATTGAAGCTTGAGGTCGAAGATCGGAATCATACTGCCAGCCGTGCCGTGATCGCTTCATCGGTCACCACCACATCAACGATGCGCGGTTCGTTACTCGCCACAATGTTCATCCCATGCCTCCAGAATCCGATCCAGATGCTCAAGAATCAGTATCCTACCAGTAGTAGTTCCTGTTCTCCTGATAATACACCAACGTGCGTGCCAGTCCCTCCCGCAAGGAGACGTGCGGCTGCCAGCCCAGTTTGCCGCGAATGCGGCGATAATCGGCGTAGTAGTCGCCGATGTCGATGATCTTGCGGTCGGGCGGGAAGGGCACCAGCTCGAACGTCCCGCTGCCGTTCACCTCGATCAAGAGTTGGGCCAGGTCGTGCAGGTTGATCGTCTCGTCGCTGCCCAGGTTGTAGATCTGGCCGTTGGCCTCTTCGGCGGCAGCGACCAACAGCATCGCCTCGACTGCATCGTCCACGTAGTTAAAATCGCGCACCTGGCGGCCGTCGCCGAAGACCTGAATCTTTTGCCCCTCGATAATCAGGCGGATCCAATAACCCAGGAAGGTTTGGCGCGCGTCTTTGACCCGCATCCGCGGGCCATAAGTGTTGGTCAGGCGCAGGCTGACCGCGCGGATGCCGTAAACGTTGTTGTAGACGATATGATACCACTCGCCCGCCATTTTGTTGATGCCGTTCACGTCGGTGGGGTGCAGCAGGTGGCGCTCGTCCACCGGCAGGTAGTCCGGCTTGCCGTAAATCTGGCGCGTGCCGGCGTAGACGATCTTGATGCCCGGGTTGTGCTTGCGGCACGCCTCCAGGATCGATAGCTGGCTGCGGCAGTTGATCTCCAGGTCGGTATACGGGTCGCGCATCGAATCCAGGTGGCTGGTCTGGCCGGCCAGGTTGAACAGGTAATCCTGGCCCTGCACCAGGTAGTCCATGCTATACTCGTCCCGCACGTCGGCAATGTTGACCCTGACCCGGTCTTCGATGCCGTGGATATTGCGCAGGTTACCGCCATACTCGGGGATCAGCGAGTCGACCAGCAAGACGCTTGCGCCCAGGTCGACCAGGCGCCGGGCCAGGTTCGAGCCAATGAAGCCCAGACCGCCCGTAATCAGGACCTTGCGACCAGCAAACGCATCCGTGTAATCACCCATCGCGCTGCCCCACCGTCGACAGTTCGGCGGTACGTGCCGTCAGTTCCTCTGAGTTCCCCTGATCCTTCGCTCCGCTCAAGGACAAGGTTCCCCCGAGTTCCCGGGGTTGCAGGTGTTCCTTGCGCCACACCAACATTATCCACAGTCGCAGGATGTGGCCGATCACCCGGATCAGGCGGCGCCAGTTGAAAAACTGGCTCTGGCCGTAGACCCGATGAAAGTGGTGCACCGGCACCTCGGCGAAGACGAATCCAGCGTCGGTGAACTTTTTCACCATCTCCAGGGGCAACGTGCCGTCCGGGGACTCCAGGGTCACCGCGTCAAAACACCGGCGGCGAATGAGGCGGAAATCACAATCGACGTCGCGGATCTTGAAACCAAACATGAGGCGCATAAGATGGTGATACAGGCGGCCGATAATGATGCGATGGATCGGGTCATTGCGGCTGATCTTGTAGCCATTGACGATGTCGATTCCGGGGCGCATCTCGGGCACCAGGAGTTTTAGCTCGCGGACATCGTACTGGGCGTCGCCGTCGGTGTAGAAGACCAGGTCCTTGGTGGCCAGGGCAAAGATCGACCGCAGATTGCCCCCGTAGCCCAGGTTCTTGGGGTGATGCACAACGTGCAATTCGGGGTAATGCCGGGCCAGCTCGTCCAGCACCTCGCCGGTGTAATCGCTGCTGCCATCATTGCCGACGATGACCTCGAAATCGTCGGTGAGTTGGCGTAGGGTGATGATCGCTTCCAGGACGACGCTGGGGATCGTGCCGCCGTCATTGTAGGCCGGAAAGCAGGCCGTGATGCTGGGACAGTCAGACATGAATGGTCTTTCTCCGCTGACAGATTTAACGCAGAGAGGCAAAAAGCGGGGGAATTATACCCCAAGCATGGCCTAAACACAAGTGAGTAAGAAGTGCGTCTGATGACGAAACTGCCCACTTGCAGACTTCCGAAGTCTCCAAGACTTCGGAAGTCTGTAGCTCCTCATGACCGTCCACTCAAGAATGGGCCTGCTCGTCGCCTGGTGCGACGTCACCGGCGGCGCTGATGACGCGGCCGCCGCTGACGTCACCGCCGATTTTGGTCACAACGACCCGCGCCTGGTCGCTGGCGACGATCTTGTCGCCCTGGACTTTGTCCCCGTGCACCTCGTCGCCGTGGATATGCTTGTCCCGCGCGACGTAGTCGCCGCTGGTTGGATGCATGTGTGCCTCTCTGGGCTAACGTTCTCCAGGTCGTGATTTATGTGGGGCGGACCGATTCGCCAGGTTCAAGAATCAGGTCTCCGGCGGTTATCGCTAAACGTTTGATCGTTCTGCTGCCAAAACCTGTACTTCGTTGACCAGTCTATCTGCCAGCCGGTCCTTCTCGACTTCAAGGTCATAACGTACTTGAAGATTCAGCCAGAATCGCTCAGAAAGCCCAAAATAGCGTGACAGACGGAGCGCAGTATCAGCGCTAACAGCACGTTGCCCATGAATGATCTCGTTGATGCGGCGTGGCGGCACGCCGATGTCTTTGGCGAGGCGATATTGGCTGATGCCAAGCGGTTTGAGAAATTCTTCAAGTAATATTTCACCTGGGTGAATCGGCGGGAATTGTTTTTCGTCCATCGCTATCCTCTGTGGTAGTCCACGATTTCAACGTCGTAGGCGTCGCCCTCACTCCAGAAGAAACATATACGCCACTGCTCGTTGATGATAACGTAGCGCGTTAATGTTGTCAAGCCTGATTGCGGGCGTTGAAAGCGTGCCCCGCCCCAGGCTTCGGCCTCGCGGCCTACCACAGGGGGCGGGGCAGCTTCTGTATTTGGCTGGCCAACACGTGGCTCAGCCGGGGACAGGCCGCGCTCACTCTCCATTCTGGGCACCGTCCGGTGCCTGGCGGCAACCGGATTTACCGGCCCAGGACCCGAAAGCGATGGACCCAACACCACCCGAAACCCGTTGTTATCGTTGAAGTTGTCTGGATGGTCGTTGTTGCGATAGGCGCAGCGGGCGTTCCTCTGATTGTTGTTCCACGACCCGCCCCGCAACACCCGGCCGGGTCCCGGCCCATCCCCACAGAACGGCGGGCGCACCCGCCGTAACTGCCTTCTCCCTCTCCCTGTGGGAGAGGGCTGGGGTGAGGGTGGTTACACTGCAATTTGACTCTGCGCAAATGCCTGAAAACCCTCACCCTAACCCTCTCCCAAGGGGAGAGGGAACTTTGCAGACACGCCCTAGCCTGCGTTTAGTGGCGCCGCCCGCTTGCGCCAGGCGCCCAGCAGCCGGCCGATCTCGACCACCATCCCGGTGACGTGCTCGTACTGGCCCAGGCTCAGCAATTCCAGGTCGCGGCACAGGCGCAGATAGACCCGCAGTTTGCCCAGCTCCACATCGGCGCGGTGGAGCGCGGTGGGCGGGTCCATCCCCAGGCCGGCCTCCATCAGCCGGTCCTGGAAGTCGAGGGCCGTCTGCTGGAGCTTCTCGGCCAGGACGAAGCGCTGCTGGCGCGGGAATTTGACGGTGCAGGGGAGCAGCCAGCGCAGCAGATCGTAGGTCCGGGTGAAGATAGGCGATTCTTTCATACCACTGGTCTCCGGATGATGGTACGGCTCAGCAATGCGCGGCGCAAGCCCCAGGTGTCTCCGTAGCGGGCGTGGTTGGCCCAGCCTTGCACCGAAGCGTGGACCCGGTCCAGCGCCAGGTCACCGGCCGCGTAGCGGTCTAGCAGGCGGTGCAGGTGGCGGGCGTAGGCTACGCCGTTGCGCCGCTTAAGCCGCCGATGGGTGGGGTAGACGCGGAAGCCCAGGAACGGGATGCCGGTCTCGACCGGGTACACCTGGGCGCGCGCTTCGTGCAGCCGCAATCTCAAGATGGTCAGAAAGTCGATGATGGCGTCGCGCCAGGCGTGAAGCTGGCACTTGTCGTCGTGGAACAGGAGAAAATCATCTACGTAGCGGAGGTAGCAGCGACAACCCAGCTTGCGCTTGACGAATTGGTCTAGCTCGTTGAGGTACACGTTAGCCCAGAACTGGCTGGTCAGGTTGCCGATGGGCAGCCCACGTGGACGAAGTGGCGCGAGCAGGTCGTCGCCGGGGAACCACTGCATGGTGTAGGCTTCGTCCAGGACACCGGCGCCACTGTCCAGGATGCGGTCGACGAGCCACAGGGTATCCGGGTCGGCAATAAGTCGGGCGAGCAGCCGGCGCAGGATGGCAAGGTCGATGCTGGGGAAGAATTCCTTGACGTCGCACTGGAGCACGTAGACACGCTGGCGGGCGAAGACCTGGCAGCGGTCCAGCGCCCGGTGGGTGCCTTTGCCGACGCGGCAGGCATAGGAATCATGGATGAAGCGCGCCTCAAAGATAGGCTCGATGACCCGGCACAGGGCATGGTGGACGACCCGGTCGCGGAAGGGCGCGGCGCTCACCTTGCGCCACTTGGGTTCGGTGATGTGGAAGTGGTAATAACCGCCTGGCTGGTAGGTCTTGCTGTTTAACTCCTCGTGCAGACGCCAGAGGTTCTCTTCCAGGTTGTACTCAAAGCTGGCGGCGGCGACTTTGCCGCGCTTGCCGCGGGCGGCCGCCCGGTAGGCCAGGTACAGGTTCTCGAAGGATGAAATCTGTGGGTAAAGGTTACGGTAAGTTTTCAAAAATTTCCTCCGCTGAGGGGGGCGCATGCGCCCCCCTCAGACTCCCCCCAGAAATCAGAATTCAGAAACCAGAAATCAACTGCTTTGGGAGAGTGAGGGACCCAACACCACCCGAAACCCGTTGTTATCGTTGAAGTGGGCTGGAGGGGCGGAGCGGCGAGAGGCGCAGCGGGCGAGCCTCTGAAAGCTGCTCCACGACCCGCCCCGCAACACCCGGCTGCCTGGAGCGTTGGGGGCCTCGCGGCTGCTGTCCAGCGGGTACGGGTACTTGCCGTACAGGCTGGCGGTCCACTCCCAGACGTTGCCGGCCATGTCCAGGCAGCCATACGGGCTGGCACCGCCGGAATAAATCCCGACCGGGGTGGTGGTGCCGATGCCGCCTTCGGTGGTGTTGCACAGGTCTTCGTCCCACTTGCTGCTCCAGGGGTACTCGCGCTGCGGCTCCGGGTTGGGAATGGGCTTGCCGGTGGCCGCATCCAGGATTTCCAGGCCGCCCCGCGCCGCCTTCTCCCACTCGGCCTCGGTGGGCAGCCGGAATTCTTCGCTCGCTCCCAACCGTCCCTCGGCTCTCCACACCTCTGTCAGCCAGCGGCCATAGGCGACCGCCTCGAACCAGCTTACGCCGACAACCGGGCGACTGGGGGTGCTCAACTCGCCATCATCCCAATAGAACGGCCGGTCACGGCGCTCCGCCGGGCGATTTGCCAGCCAATCCTTCAGCCAGTCCCCGGCCTGGCTGTCGTAGGTCCCTTGCCGCCACGCCCAGCCGTCCTCCGTCCAATAGCGCCGGGTCTCGTATCCATCTGCGTCCAGGAATCGAGCGAACTGTGCGTTCGTGACCGGGTACTTGCCGATGCGAAAGGCGGGCAGCGCAAGCTTGTGAGCCTCACGCCCCTCACCCAGCCAGAATTCGCCCGCAGGCACCTCGACCAGCGCATCCAGGTCGCGGATGTCGCTGAGGGCGCCCAGGACGTTGCCGGCGCGGGCCCGCTCGCGGACGCTCAGATGCCCGCCCTCAACAAGCGCGACCAGCCGCTCCTGGCTGCTGCGCCAGACCTGGCGCCCGCCAGCCGTGCGCACGGCAGTGGCCTCGCCCAACGCAAGCAAGACCTCTCCAGCCAGTATGGCCGCGCCCCAGTTAGGCGTGCCGGCGGCAGTCTGGGCTAGGCAGAGAGCCTGAGCCATGCTCAGCGGCCGCTCGCGCTCGCCCTGGCGCGCCAGGCGCTCGGTGGCCAGGCGAATGACCTCGCGCCAGTGGTCGCCCTGGGCGGCCAGCTCACAGGCGCGTTCGCCGACTTCGGAGGCGGCGGCCAGGTGGCCGGCGGCCAGGTATTCCTGGAAGGTGCGGTGGGGGAAGGCGTAGACCGGCTTGCCGTGCGCTTCGCCGCGCTCCAGGAGCAGGCCGCTGCGCTCGCGGGCGTATTGCTCGAAGACCTCCAGCCGCTTCAGGCCCACCACGGGTTCCAGGACCTCAACCAGCATTGACCGGGGGATGTCGGCCGGGCCTTGCCCCTGGCCGCCAGCAGCATGAGCGCGGTAGGCCAGCTCGTTCATGGCCGCCTCGACGTCCTGGCGGCGCACGCGCGGCTCCCCCAGGCGTTCCAGCAGGCCAGGCTCGATTTCTTTGGCGGCGCGGCCAGCCTTACGGTCTTCCCAACGCCAGAGCAGCAGGTCGACACACTGGCCGTAGAGGTCGGCGCGGTCGTCGGGCAGCCGGCCGTAGTAGGTGTGGACCAGGGCCATGACCGTCAACAGCAAGGGATTGGTGGCCATGGGCTGGTCGCTGGCGGGCTAAGCTCGGGGCGACGCACAGCGGCTTTGAGCTGGGT
>JBBITV010000137.1:2985-9084 GCA_037440585.1 Chloroflexota bacterium | reverse complement strand
GGCCGGCGTGGCGCACTGATTGCCGCAAGTCTTGGTGGGCTGGCAGTCGCAGTGCTGGTGACGGCGTTCTGGCTGCCCCAGACGCCCCTTGGCCGGATCGCCGCTGCCCTGGACCCCTCGCGCGGCACCGCCCGCGAGCGTGCCCTGGCCTGGGGCGGCACCATCGACATGGTAACAGCCGATCCCCTCCGCACACTCATCGGCTACGGCCCGGAGACGATGCTGGTTGTGTTTCCACGCTACTTTCCGGAGGAACTGGCGCCACTGCCGTCCGTGGCCAACATCGCTTTCGACCGGGCCCATAACGAGATTCTGGACACCCTCGCGACGACCGGGGTGTTGGGCGTGTTGGCGCTGCTCCTCGTCGTCGGCGCGGCGTTTTGGGCCGGGCTGAAAAGCTTGGGTCTGGCCCATAACCGCCAGGCGCGTACCGCGTTCGTAGGCGCTATCGCCGGGGGCGCGGCACTGGGCACATGGTTACCCCGGCTCCTCGAAGGAAGCTGGCGTTTCACCGGCCTGGGGCTGATTCTCGGCCTGCTCCTCGGACTGGCGATCTACATAATCGTCCGCTGCGCGACCCGGAGCGGGCGGCCGCTGACGCCGGACATGCTGTTGGCTATGGCGCTGATGGCTGGGCTGGTGGCCCACCTGATCGAATTGCAGACCGGGATCGGGATCGTCGCTACGCGGGTCACCTTCTGGCTGTTCGTCATGCTCCTGGCTGTAAATACCGTGCGGCAAGAGACTCACGCCGTGGAACCTGTTGCAGGTAGTGCTGCGGCACCGTCCGGGAAGCCGGGGCGGAGCACGCGCCGTCGCCGCGAGGCGCCAGCGGCCCCCAGCCGGGGCGAAGGCCAAGTGGTGCCAGGGGCTCATATCGCCTGGGCATTGATCGTCGGCCTGGCCCTGGCAACGCTGGCCTTCGACTTCAGCACCTCTCTGGCAGGTTTGGGGATGCGTGCGCTAAGCGTCCTGTTGTTGTTGGGCGCTGTGTGGCTCGTCGGCGCGATCCTCGCGCCCGGCACGTCGACTCCAGCGCAGTTTTCGCAAAGACTATCGATTTATACGTTCTTCTCATTGGGCTGGTTCGCGCTTTTCGCCAGCGTACATCTGGTTCTAAGCCGGGCAATGGGCGCGGAGGGGGAGGTTTTGACCTCGTTCTACATGCTACAACTGCTGGCCAGCCTGGGCCTGATCGCCGTGGGGCTGGTTCGCAGCCGATTAGGGCCGGGGCAGCGTTGGGCGGAACGCTGGGTTTGGCTATACCCGTTGGCTGGCCTGGCGGGTGTAGGTCTGATTTTCTTCCTTGGCCTCAACGCGATCTGGGCCGACGTGTACCACAAGCAAGCCCTGGCCTATTCTGATGCAGGCCGCACCGACGACGCCCTGCAGTACTACCAACGGGCTTTGAGCCTGGTGCCACGCCAGGACGTGTACTACATCTACCAGGCGGGCGCCTTCGTCAAAAAAGCTGAAGGGACGAACGATCCCGAGACCCGGGCCGGGTGGCTGAGACAAGCCGAAGCGGCCTTGGAGCGCGGACGCAGCTTGAACCCGTTAGGGGCAGACTACCCATCAAAGCTGGGTCTATTGTACCGCATCTGGGGCGACCTGGCTCCGAATCCGGAGGCACAGCGGGAGCGCTGGTCACGGTCAGCGGCAGCCTACCAGCAGGCCTCGGCATTGAGCCCCCAGAGTGCCCAGAT
This sequence comes from Chloroflexota bacterium, assembly GCA_037440585.1. Taxonomy (GTDB): domain Bacteria; phylum Chloroflexota; class Anaerolineae; order Epilineales; family JBBITV01; genus JBBITV01. The sequence continues at coordinate 7,378 of JBBITV010000137.1, read as the reverse complement.
CCACCGCGAATGGGGCGACGTCGCACGCGCGCTGGGAGACTGGACCACCGCGGCTGAACATTATCGCCGCGCTGCCAAACTGAATCCACGGATATTGGACCATCACCTCCTGCTAGGCGACGCCTTGCTGGCCCTGGGTGATGTGAACGGTGCAATGGAGGCCTATCGTGCCGCGCTGCGGCTGGACCCAGCCAGCGCGCTGAAAGCCAAAGAAAACGCCGTTGCCAACGCGCCGAACGATTACGCCGTACACCGCAACCTGGCGGTCCTTTATGCCCTGGCTGGCCGCCCGGACGCCGCGCAGACCGAAGCGGGAAAAGCCCGCGACCTGACCCCGGAGAGCGAAAGGCCGGCCGTCGAGCGGGTGCTGGCAGAGCTCAAACGTTGAAAGGCAAGTACGTAGGGAGCAATCATCCCCGTAACCGCGCCAGGTATATCAAACTTACCCCTTATTGTGAATCAACCCAACTTGACAACATTTCCTGATGGTGCTATCATATTTCATGAACAATCGCTCACATGTTCATTAACTTGAATGATCTGATGGCAAAAGAGAGACCCTGGTATGACGAGAGTAGCCACTGCGTCGGATTTGGATCCTCCGGACGAACCTGGAAAACGTTTCATTGACGCGGCGCGTGCGCGGCGGGTGCAGGCACAACTGGTCGATGAAAGCACGGCCACCGAGATGGCCGAAACTTTTAAGGTGCTTAGCGACCCAACACGGGTGCGCCTGATCTCGGCGCTGGCCGCTGGCGAACTGTGCGTCGCCGACCTGGCCAGAGCAATCGGGATCAGCCAATCGGCAGCGTCACACCAGTTACGGGTGTTGCGGCATCTGGACCTGGTCAATTATCGGCGGGCTGGGAAACTGGTCTACTACTCGCTTGACAGGCATACCCGGGCACTTTTCCAGCAGGGGCTGGCCCATGTTGCAGATCAGTAGACTCGGGGTGTGCAGCCTGTAGATGAGTCCAGGTCCGGCTCAGATGGCCGGACCTTTTGATTTTGGGAGTCCAGATCATGATCCTGAAGAACCTCTTCAGACGCAAAACGCGCAGCCTGCTAACGATGTTCGGCATCGCCATTGGGATTGGGGCGATGGTGGCGTTGAACGCGATTGGAGCTGGATTGGCCAGTGGGGAGACCAGCTTGTTCAGCACCAGTGGGGCAGACCTGAGTCTGAGCCAGGCCGATGCCACCGACATGGTTTTGAGCGCGGTCAACGAAGAGGTTGGGGAGCAGGTGCGAGCGATGCCCCAGGTGCAGGGGGTGGCCGGCGTCATCTACAACATGGTGTCGCTGGATGGCATCCCCTACTTCCTCATCTTTGGCTATGACCCGAAGGAGTTCGCCATCGAACACTTCAAGATTGTCGAGGGGCGGGGGTTGCAGGGCAGCCGCGAGATCGTCATCGGCCGGGCGGCGTCGCGCAACCTGTCCAAGGGCCTGGGAGCGACGGTGCAGTTTTTGGGTAACACGTTTCGCATCGTGGGCATCTTTGAGACCGGATCGCCGTTTGAGGAGGCGGGCGGGGTGATTATAGTCAAAGACGCCCAGATGGTGTTCCAGAAGCCACGCCAGGTGTCGCTCTTCCAGATCAAGCTGCGCAACCCGCGCGATTTGAACCTGGTGCGTGACCGGCTGAAGGCGCGCTACCCGGACCTGGCGGTTTCGGTCGGTGGCAGGTTCGAGCAGTTCGAGCAGTACTACCAGTTGACCCAGGGTTTCGCCGTCGGGATCGGATTGATTGCAGTGCTGGTCGGCGGCCTGGGGATGATGAATACGATCATGATGAGCGTGTTCGAGCGGACGCGCGAGATTGGAACGCTGCGCGCCGTGGGGTGGGGGCAGCGCCGTATCCTGGCGATGATCCTGGGCGAAGCGTTACTCTTGAGCATCGTCGGCGGAATCCTGGGGATGGGGCTCGGGGTCGTGCTCGTTAAGCTCTTGGGCAGTTTCCGCGCGACAGCCGGGCTGCTCATTGGCCAATTCACGCCAGATGTGTTCATCATGGCGGTCATCACGGCGTTGGCGCTGGGCGCACTCGGGGGGTTGTATCCGGCCTGGCGCGCAGCGAAGCTGCAGCCAGTCGAGGCATTGCGCTACGAGGGTGGGGCAACGGGGTCAACGGATAAGGGAACGGATAAACGGATGGCGTGGAGCCGGTTCATGGGGATGATGGGGCGTAACCTGTTGCGACGCCGGAGCCGTACGGTGCTGACGACGTTGGGGATCGGCATTGGGGTGATGGTGGTTGTAGCACTGGGCGCCATTACGGAGGGGATGATTAGCCAGTTCTCAGCACTGCTTGGGAGCGGCGGCGCCGAGCTGACGGTGATGCAAGCCAAGGTCGCCGATATGTCCCTGTCCGCCATCGACGAGCGGGTTGGTAAGCGCATCGCGGCCCTGCCGGATGTGGAGTCGGTCTCGGGAGCAGTTTGGGGTTTTGTCGCCAACCCGGACGTCCCGTTCCTGTTTGGCTTCGGGCTTGATCCCGAGGAGTTTATCATCCGTGACTACAAGATCAAGGAAGGCCGTCGCATCCAGAGCCGGAGCGAGATGATCCTGGGCCGGACGGCGGCGGAGAACCTGAAGAAACACGTGGGTGACGTGATGCGTGTTTCGGGGGCACCGTTCAAGATTGTGGGTATCTTCGAGACAGGCGTGGGCTACCAGGATGTAGGCGGTGTGATCGACTTGCGCGAGGCGCAAAGCCTGTTCAACAAACCGCGCCAGGTGGCTTATTACGGCATCAAGCTCAAGAACCCAAACCGGGCCGACGCCGTGATCGCCGAAATCCGCGCCCGCATCCCTGAAGTCGCCGTCTCGCGGTCGACAGAGTTCGCGGAAAATACGCAGGACCTGAAAGTGACCAAGGCTCTGATGTGGGTGCTATCTTCGATAGGAATTGTCGTAGGCGGTGTGGGGGTGATGAACACGATCTTGATGAGCGTGTTCGAGCGGACGCGGGAGATCGGGGTGCTGCGAGCGCTGGGCTGGCGGCGCCGCCGCATCCTGGAGCAGATCATGGGCGAGTCGCTATTGCTGAGTCTGCTGGGTGGCGTAATTGGCATTGGCATCGGGGTCGGGCTGACACTGCTCTTAAGTCGCTTGCCGTGGGGAGAGATCATCGAGGGTCAATACCCGCTATGGCTGTTTGGGCTGGCGATGGGGACGGCCCTGACGCTTGGCGTAGTAGGCGGGATCTATCCGGCCTGGCGAGCGACGCAGTTCCAGCCAGCGGAAGCGCTTCGCTACGAGTAAAACGTCAAACGTCAAACGTCAAGGGAGGGATAGCTATGGTTCCACAACAACGCCAACGTGTTCTGAAGGAAGAAGGCATCCTATACCAGACGGACCCAGAGACAAACACCAATGGGGAAGAATGGGACTATCTACTGCAGAACATTCCTCTTCCTAAAACGCTTGACGCTTGACGTATTGGAGGTGAACCATGCGCAGGAAATTGCTCATCGGAATCGGGGTACTGGTCGTGCTCGCGCTCGGCGCGGTGGGGCTTTCGCGGGTGAACCAACCTGCGGCACCCGCAACACCACCTCCGGCCGAAACTGACACCGATCGCATTGTATGGGCCTCGGGCAAGGTCGTCCCGGATCAGTGGGCGGAGCTGGGGTTCCAGGCCAGCGGGCGGGTGGCGCAGGTGGCGGTCAAGGAAGGCGATAGGGTTGAGAAGGGTCAGGTGCTGGCCCGCCTGGATGCGGCGGTACTGGAGGCCCAGGTGGCCCAGGCCCAGGCGGCGCTGGATACGGCCAGGGCACAACTGGCCCAGGTGAAAGCCGGTGCGCGCGAAGAGGAATTGAAGGCGGCCCGCGAGCGGCTGGCCTCGGCCCAGGCCCAGGTGAGCCAGGCGCGGGCGGCAGCGAATCGCGCCCAGGCAATGCTCACGCAAGCGCAACAGGGTCCAACTCAGTTCGAGTTAGACCAGGCTAAACAGGCCATCGACCTGGCGAAGAACCAGTTGTACGGCGCCCAGGCGCAACGTGACGCCATTGGCGGGCAGAGGGAAGACCCAAATCTCTCTCGGCAATACCAGCGGGGCCAGTACGAGGCGGCCCAGGCCGAGGCGCTCGCGGCCCAGGTTGCGGTGGACCAGGCCATAAGCCGCTATGAGCAACTGAAGGCCGGGCCAACCAAGGCGGAGCTGGATGCCCGGAAAGCTGAGGTGGCAGCGGCAGAGGCGCAGGTGACGGCGGCGCTGGCCCAGCTTCGCGAGGCGCAGGCGCAGTTCGAGTTGTTGCAGGCCGGTCCTGGCCGCGAGGCTATCGCCGTGGCCGAGGCGCGCGTGCGCGAGGCCGAGGCGGCGCTGAAGCAGGCGGAGGCGGCTCTGCAACAAGCCCAGATCGTTGCACCGTTCAGCGGGACAATTGGC
>JBBITV010000137.1:0-2960 GCA_037440585.1 Chloroflexota bacterium | reverse complement strand
AACGCCTTTGGTGGTGCCAGGCCGGCCATCATCCTGGGCGACCTGGAGCGGCTGCGCATCGAGACGACCGATCTGCGCGAGACTGACATTGCCAAGGTGCAGGTGGGTCAGGCGGCGGAGATAACGCTAGACGCGCTGCCCGGCGTCCGCCTGCCCGGCAAGGTCACCCGCATCGCGCCGATGGCGACCCAAGGCCAGGGCGGTACCAACTACACAGTCACCGCCGAGCTCAACCAACCGGACCAGCGGCTACGGTGGGGTATGACGGCGTTTGTGAATATAACAGTGGATCGGTAATTCGGAGGGGAACTCGGGGGAACTCGGGGGAACTCAGGGGAACTAAAGGAACTGAGGGGGCTGTCAACGAATACCAAACGAATAGCGATGATACTCATTCGTTTATTCGTTGTTCCATTCGTTGACAGATCTCCCGCTGAGTTCCCCCGAATTCCTATGAGTTCCCTTAGTTCCCTTCTAGATAGGGTAGACCAACGATGCAGCGCAAACTCGTGGTCGAAACAATTAATCTGACTAAAATCTATGGAGACGGCACAGCGATCCGGGCTCTAGATGGCGTTAATCTCAAGGTCGCCGAGGGGGAACTGGTGGCGATCATGGGGCCATCGGGGAGCGGCAAGTCGACATTGCTCAATCTGCTGGGAGCGCTGGACCGGCCCACAAGTGGTAAGGTGATCATCAATGGGCAGGACCTGGCACAGGTCAAGGATATGGATCGCTTCCGGGCTGAAGTGGTGGGTTTCGTGTTCCAGTTGCACAACCTGATCCCGACCCTGACGGCGGCGGAGAATGTCGAGGTGCCGATGCAGGGGATCGGGATGCCGGCAGGCCAGCGCCATGTACGCGCGCGGGAGCTCCTGGCGCTGGTGGACCTGGCGGAGCGGATCGATCATCTGCCCAATCAGATGTCGGGCGGCGAGCGCCAGCGGGTGGCCCTGGCCCGGGCGCTGGCTAATGACCCGGCGCTGATCCTGGCCGACGAGCCTACCGGCAACCTGGACAGCACCAACGGCGCCGAGATTGTCGCCCTATTCCAGCGGCTCAACCGTGAGCAGGGCAAAACGATCATCATCGTCAGCCACGATCCGGTTGTGGCATTGAGCACGCAGCGGATTATCACGCTGCGCGATGGGCGGATCGGAACGGACCAGATTGTGTCAGAAACCTACCTGGCCCAGTTGGACCAGATTCGCAACACACCGCTAGGGCATTTGCTGTTGGGGGATGAGGCTGACCAGCGACGAACGACGAACGACAAACGACGAACGACCGGCGAGCAACAGCTTTCGTCGCTGGTCGCCGGTCGTTCGTCGTGAGGGCCAGAATTTCGTGTTCCGGACCGTTTTAATCTATAATCCGTGTACAGGCTAAACATCCGCTTCAACGTGTGATGGATAAGTTCGTAGTGAGCGCTTTAGCGCCTCACTGCAGCGCTGAAGCGCTCACTACGAACAAAGGAGGGGAATCGCTATTGTACCTGCGCCTGGCATTGATCGGCGGTGAAGAATTCGCGGACGGGTTCGAGGATGTGCACGCCAGCCTGCTGGCCGACTTGGGTCCTGGCCAGCAGCAGGTGGTTTTCCTGCCGACCTGCGCGGCCGACGACGGCGACGAGACGATTGACTACTGGTGCGCCACGGCCCGTGAGAGATTATCGGCCATCGGTGCGGTCGTTGAAACGCCGCGTGTCGTGGATAGGGCGAGCGCCAATGATCCGCGCAACGCCCAGCTTGTCGCCGAGGCCGACTGGATTTATCTCGGCGGTGGTTATCCTCACGTCGCAATGCGCATTTTGCCACAAACACGCGTCCCGGAGGCACTGCAGATCGCGCTGGATCGTGGTGCGCTGATCAGCGGTGCGAGCGGGGGTGCGATGCTGATGTGCGCCCGGTCGTTTGTGGTCACACCCGAGCTCGCGGCCCAGGTTGGGGAAGCCTGGGAAAGTGGGTCTCCAGCAGATTGGGATCAGCGACGGGTTATGCCGAAAGGTCTTTGCGCCGAAACCTTGTTTGAACGACCCCGCGCCGTCTATCCGATAAGCTCTCTTGAGACCGGATCACCTTTGACCGCCCCGCCTCTGTCCGATCTTCTCGAATGCGTATCTGAAAAACAGGCTCTCGTTGGGTCAGCGTTACTCTGGCAGGTCCAGTGCCACACGCAGAGCTTGGTTGAGCGCCTGGAGTTTCTGAGGAGAGAGTGAGCCTACATAATTCGTCAACACCGATTTGGATAGACTCACCAGTTCATCGCAATGAATACTACTGTCGTGCTTGAGACCCTCTTCTATCCCCACCGCAACTTGCGTGGTTAGACAGTCGTGAACTGTATAAACCGGAGCACAAATCACAGTCGAGAACTTCGAGTCTATCAGAACCTGGCGGCTGACGACCACGAAGACCCTGGACTTCTTCGGCTCCTGGGCCGATGGATGGGAGACGCGATACAGTTCACCACGTTTCACAGCGCAACCTGATACGCCAAAACGTCCTCAGCCTCTTGGTTGAGGTAGTCCGCGCGGCGATTGATAATTTCCAGGTCTCTGGCGTTCTGCTCATCGCGGAGGATCTGATTGATAAACGCCCACACCGCCATTTCGATGAACTCCGAACGGTTTTTATCGGGCTTGGACCGTCGGTCGATCGCTTTCAACAAATCTTCAGATAGGGTGACAGAAGTCTTGACTTTCATACCACCAGTATACTCCCGATCGGACCGCCCGTCAAATGTTCATCGGTCAGGCAGGTCATCCGTCGAAGCCAAGATTCGCTTTTCTCGTGTTTGGACTTGCCCTCAAGCCTTTCGGCATAACGGCTCGCGGATAAGCCGCGCGGGGGGCTAAGCGCCGGGACTCCCCTACGAATCACGACCGCAGACGCCAGGGACATCAATTACCCGCGATCCCCCGCGTCGGCTTCATCCGCATGTTAGGCCTCTTTATGTCT
>JBBITV010000136.1:7088-9130 GCA_037440585.1 Chloroflexota bacterium | reverse complement strand
GCTTACCTGATGTACATACGCCGGAGCCTGGATCCTCGGGCTATCGGTGCGCGGTTCCCGGGGCTGTACAGGCTGGTGCTCAACAAATACTACGTCGACGAGATCTACGGTGCGCTTATCGTCCGGCCCTTCAATCAAGTATCGACGTGGATGTGGCAAGGGTTCGACGTGCCGATTATCGACGGCGCAGTGAATGGGGTCGGGCAAGCGGTGGCTGCCGGAAGTCAGGTCGTCCGGCGTATCCAGACAGGCTATGTTCGAAGCTACGCGCTGACATTCCTGTTGGGCGTGGTCATCATTTTGGCGTACTTCGCCTTACGATTTTAGATTTTAGATTTGCGATTTTGGATTGGCCGGATGAAGCAGGTTGAGATTCAACTTGCGCGATCCGACCAATCGAAAATCCAAAATCCAAAATCTAAAATCACCGTGTGAGGTCATCATGAACCAACTAGGCTTTCCTGTCCTATCAACGTTGGTATTCCTTCCTCTGGTTGGAGCGATTGCCGTGGCCTTTATTCCGAGCGCCAATCTTAACCTGATCCGGCGCACAGCCTTTGGCGTCGCCCTGGTCGATTTCCTGATCTCACTCCTGCTGTACGCCTACTTTGTACCAAACACAGCACAGATGCAGTTCGTGGAACGGGTGCCGTGGATTGTGGATCTCGGCATTAGCTATTACCTGGGGGTGGACGGCATTAGCCTGCTGCTGGTACTCCTGACCACGTTTCTCACGGCCATTTCTATCCTGTCTACCTGGAGCGCGATCACCGAGCGGGTCAAAGAGTTCATGGCCTTCATGCTGCTCCTGGAAGTAGGAATGCTGGGCGTTTTCGTCACCCTGGACCTGTTTACCTTCTTCGTCTTCTGGGAGGCGGCGCTGTTCCCGATGTACTTCCTCATCGGCATCTGGGGCGGCGAGCGACGCATCTATGCGACAATCAAATTTGTGCTGTACACGATGGTCGGCAGCGCATTGATGCTGGTCGCCATCCTGGTCCTGGTGTTCCTCAACCAGCGTGCGACTGGGACGCTAACCTTTGACCTGCTGGTGTTGCAGCAGCTCAAGTTGCCGGTCAACATCCAGACCTGGCTCTTCCTGGCCTTCGCCCTTGCATTTGCCATCAAGGTGCCGATGTTCCCGTTCCACACCTGGTTGCCGGATGCCCACGTCGAAGCGCCGACAGCCGGTAGTGTCATCCTGGCTGGTATCCTGTTGAAGATGGGTACATACGGCTTCGTGCGCTTTTGCCTGCCGCTGTTCCCCGAGGCCACCCGCCAGTTCGTGCCGCTGTTCGTCGTGCTCTCCATTATCGGAATCATCTATGGCGCGATGGTGTCCTACGTCCAACGGGACGTGAAGAGCCTGGTAGCCTTTTCCAGCGTCAGCCACCTGGGCTTCGTCATGCTGGGCATCTTCGCGCTGAACCCGCAGGGACTATCCGGCAGCATTTTGCAGATGATCAATCACGGCTTGAGCACCGGCGCGTTGTTCTTGCTCGTCGGGATGATCTACGAACGGCGCCACACCCGGCTCCTCACCGACTTCAGTGGATTGTGGAAGGTGATGCCCGTTTACGCGGCGCTATTCCTGGTGGTGATGCTCTCATCGGCCGGGCTGCCGGGACTGAACGGCTTCGTGGGCGAGTTCCTGGTCTTGCTGGGCGCTTTCCAGGCCAACCCAATCTATGCCATCCTCGCGGCAACCGGCGTTATCCTGGCGGCAGTTTACCTGTTCTGGATGTTCCAGCGCGTATTCTACGAGAAGATCACTAACCCGGCCAACGAGGCTCTGCGCGATCTATCGGCGCGCGAGGTCCTGACCCTGGCTCCGATCATCGTCCTGATCGTGTTCATCGGCGTGTATCCACAGCCATTCCTGGGGCCGATGCAGGCATCGGTGGCGCAGGTTTTGACTTTGGCAGCGCGCTAGATTGTCCCTCTCTCTGGGAGATCAGGGACGGACACCTCCGGTTCCCTCTCCCTGTGGGAGATCAGGGACGGACACCTCCGGTTCCCTCTCCCTGTGGGAGATCAGGGAC
>JBBITV010000136.1:6405-6988 GCA_037440585.1 Chloroflexota bacterium | reverse complement strand
GGACACCTCCGGTTCCCTCTCCCTCTGGGAGAGGGTTAGGGTGAGGGCATGACCACTACCTATCACGGTGACCAAGCCCGGGTCACCCTACTGAAACGATGTCGCGAACTACGGCGGTCAAGCACAGACGCCGAAGCACTGCTGTGGCAGCTCTTACGCGCCCGGCAAGTCGCCGGGGCGAAGTTCCGGCGCCAGCATCAGTACGGACCTTACATTCTGGACTTTTACTGCCACGAGCATCGGTTGGTTATCGAAGCCGATGGTGGACAACATATGTCGCCCGAAGAGGCGGCCGAAGATGAGGTGAGGACGCGCTACCTGGAGTCGCGTGGTATGCACGTGTTGCGGTTTACGAATCTCGAAATCCTGCAAGAGACGGACTCGGTGCTTACCAAGATCTGGCTGGAGATTGAACAACCCTCACCCCAACCCTCTCCCAAAGGGAGAGGGAGCCCCGAGTCCCCCTCTCCCAAAGGGAGAGGGAGCCCCGAGTCCCCCTCTCCCAAAGGGAGAGGGAGCCCCGAGTCCCCCTCTCCCAAAGGGAGAGGGAGCCCCGAGTCCCCCTCTCCCAAAGGGAGAGGGA
>JBBITV010000136.1:0-6305 GCA_037440585.1 Chloroflexota bacterium | reverse complement strand
CCCTCTCCCAAAGGGAGAGGGAGCCCCGAGTCCCCCTCTCCCAAAGGGAGAGGGATGGGGTGAGGGTCAGTTGAGTTAGCAACGACGGCACGCTAATGAACAAACGCGAACTTCGCCAAAAGCTTGATACTGCTCGCCAATTTCTACTCGAGTCTGTCGAGGGCCTGACCGAGGCTGAGATGACGACCCAGCCTGTCGACAACGACTGGACGGTCAAGGACATTCTCGCCCACATCGCGGCCTGGGACGCAGAAGTAGCCAGTGCCATCCACGCCCTGGCCACGGAGAAGTCACCGCGCTTTGGCTACCACATCGATCCCAAGGACGACTTCCGTGAATGGAACGCCCAGCAAGTTGAAAAACGGCACGGCCTGAACCCGGCCCAGGTGATGGCCGAAGTGTCGGAATCGCGGCAGAAGTTACTCGAGATCATTGAAGGATTGGACGAGGCTCAACTGACCTGGTTCGGCCACGTGCCGTGGGGCTGGAGTGCCAGCGTCGAGGAGTTGATCCGCGTGCAAGCCGAACACGACGAGGATCACGCGGCACGCATTCGAGAGTGGCGCGCATGACGAAAAAAACAGAAGTGTTGCAGCGTATGACCGATACCCGCGACCGGCTGTGGCGGGCTATCGAAGGACTCACTGCTGAGCAGATGGTACAGCCGGGAGTTAACGGTGAGTGGTCGGTCAAGGATATCCTGGCGCATATGGCGTTCTGGGAAGAACGCTGTCTGAACCGACTCCGGCTGGTGGTTGCCGGGCGGCTGGACCAGATTCAGTATATCAACCCGGATGAGGTGGACGGCATCAACTATCGTGCCTGGCAAGAGCGGCGGGAGTGGACCCTCGATCGGGTGGTCACACGTCTGAAGGCAGTGCGCGAAGAATTGGTCGCAGCCCTGGCAGTGCTGACCGACGAACAGTTGACCGCATCACCGACGCAGATTCCAGTCTGGCAGATGATCGCGGTCGATACGTTTGAGCACGACGAGGAACACATTTCGCAGATCTTGAGGTGGCGCGAGCAATAGGCCACCTGACCCTTCAATGGAGAAAGGTCGGTGATTAACAATGATGCGAGATGCGTTTCTATACCTGTCCCATAACCGGCAGGTGCGCGATGCCCTCATGCATCTGCCTTTTGCCGAAACCGCCGCCAGGCGCTTCGTGGCTGGCGAGGAACCCGAGGATGCTATCTGCGCCGTGCGTGACCTGAACGCCGGTGGCATGTTGGCCTCCCTCGACCATCTGGGCGAGAACGTCACCAGCGCCGAACAAGCCCGGGCGGCGGCGGCCGATTACCTGGACATCCTGGACCGCATCGCCAGCAGCGGCATCCAGTCCCACGTTTCGGTTAAGCTGACGCAGCTCGGACTGGATATCGACCATGACCTCGCGTTGGCAGACATGCGGTCGATCCTCGACAAGGCGCGGCAGGTGGGCACTCCTTCGCTTCGCTTCAGGACAGGCTTCGTCCGGATCGACATGGAAGGCTCAGACTACACGCAGCGCACGCTGGACCTGTACCGCGAGCTACGCGCGCTGGGTTACGACAACGTCGGGGTGGTCATCCAGGCGTATCTGTACCGCAGCCAGAAAGACGTGGCCGACTTGATCGAGCTGGGCGCCAACGTCCGCCTGTGCAAAGGAGCTTATAAGGAACCGCCGGAGATTGCCTTCCCACGCAAACGCGATGTCGACGATCACTTCATCGCCCTGGCACGGATGTTGTTCAGCCCTGAGGCGCGGGCGCGGGGCGTCTATGCCGCTCTGGCCACACATGATGTCAGGCTCATCGACTGGGCGAAGCGCCATACCGCCGAACAGGGCATCGGCCGTGACCAGTTCGAGTTCCAGATGCTCTATGGCATCCGCCGCGACCTGCAACGGACCTTAGCTTTGGAAGGTTATCGCATGCGGGTATATGTGCCGTATGGTAAGGAGTGGTATCCCTACTTTATGCGCCGCCTGGCCGAGCGCCCGGCGAACGTGTTTTTTATCGCGCGGAATTTACTGAAAGAATAGGAGCACTCATGCAACTAACGATTCCTCCTGTCAACCTGATCACTCTCGCACCGCAACTCGTCGTCACCGCCACCGCGATCCTGGTCCTCCTGGCCGATCTGTGGACGCCCGCCAACTGGAAGCGCTACCTGGCCCAGGTCAGCCTGGCGGGTCTGGCGGTGGCCTTCATCGCTTCCCTGATCTTGTGGGGCCGAAGCGCGACCGGCTTCGCCGGCATGATCCGCCTTGATAATTTCGCCCTGTTCCTCAACCTGGTTTTCCTGGCGGCGTCGGCGCTCACCGTCCTCGTGTCCGTGTCCTATCTGGCCCAACAAGGTCTGGAGCATGGCGAGTACTACGCGCTGGTTCTCTTCGCGACGGCGGGCATGATGGTCATGGGCGCCAGCATGGATCTGGTGGACCTGTTCCTGGGCCTGGAGACGTTTTCCATCGCGCTGTACATCCTGGCTGGCTTTGCACGCACCCGGCTGGACTCGGAAGAATCAGCGCTGAAGTACTTCCTCCTGGGCGCCTTTGCCTCCAGCTTCCTGCTCTATGGTATTGCCTTAACGTATGGTGCGACGGGCACCACAAGCCTGCCCAAGATTGCCGACTTCCTGAGCAGGCAGCCAGCCGTGCAGGACAGCCCCATGCTGCTCCTGGGCATTGGGCTGATCATCGTCGGGTTCGGGTTCAAGATCGCGATGGCACCATTCCACATGTGGACGCCAGACGTTTACGAGGGCGCACCTACTTCGGTGACGGCTTTCATGGCGGCTGCAACGAAGGTTGCTGGCTTCGCAGCATTGTTGCGCGTCCTGCTCGTCGCCTTCCCGGCAGTGTACGACAACTGGATGCCGATCCTGGCGCTCCTGGCCGCGGTGACGATGACGCTTGGCAATATCGTGGCCATCGCCCAGAATAACATCAAGCGCATGTTGGCGTATTCCAGCATCGCCCATGCCGGTTACGTGTTGATCGCGGTCGTGGTGGGCAATGCGGCCGGCACCAGCGCCGCGCTGTTCTACCTGCTGGCATATGCCCTGATGACCCTGGGGGCGTTCGCCATTGTCATTGCCCTGGGGCGGAAGGGACAGGAATTGGTCAACATCCCCGACTACGCCGGCCTGGCAACCCGGCAACCGTTGCTGGCGCTGCTCATGGCCATCTTCATGTTCTCCCTGGCCGGTTTCCCACCGACGGCCGGCTTCGTCGGCAAGTTCTACATCTTCAGCGCGGCTGTGCAGGTCGGCCTGGTCTGGTTGGCGCTGGTCGGGGTGCTCAATAGCGTGCTCTCGGTCTACTACTATCTGCGCATCGTCGTCCTCATGTACATGCGCGAACCGACGGTTGAGTTGGGCAAACTCGCGGTTTCGCCGCTAGTCATGACGGCGCTGGTGGTGGCGGCCATCGGAACCGTGTTCTTCGGGATCTTCCCAGGCGGCCTGCTCAGCCTGGCCAAGGCGTCAATTTTGGCGGCGTTGTAGTCGTATGTTGACCCTCATCGAGAAGGTTTTGTTTCTCCTTGCCTTGCTCGTGTCAGGCTATCTGACCTGGATCGGCTTCAGCCGCGTCGCCAAAGTGATCGGACGCGGCGCTGGACAGCTCTACCTGGAAAACTTACTGGCCCGTCTCTGGACTGCCCTGGAGATCTTTCTTACTCAACGAACGGTCTTAAAGACGCGCATAGGTTTAAGTATTGCTCACCTTTTCATCGCCTGGGGTTTCACCTTCTACGCCCTCGTCAACCTGGGCGATATCCTGGAGGGCTACATCCCCAGCTTTCGCTTCCTTGGTACTGGTTCCATTGGCGACATTTATCGTCTGATAGCCGACGTGCTAAGTGTGGCCGTGCTGATCGGCGTGGCAGTTTTCCTCATGCGGCGCTTCGTGGCGAAAGATCCGGCCCTGACCTTCAACGACAACGTCAAGCTGCACCCGCAGGTCCTGTCCGGTCTGCGCCGCGATTCGGCCATTGTCGGTGGGTTCATCCTGTTACACGTGGGGTTCCGCTTCCTGGGGCAGTCCTTCCGGATCGCACAAAAGGGCGCAGACCTGTGGCAGCCATTGGCGACACTGGTATCGGGATTGTGGCGGGGCCTGGGCGAGAGCGGGCTGATCGTGGCCGAGCACGCCGCATGGTGGCTTGCCCTCGGTCTGGTCCTGGCCTTCGTTCCCTACTTCCCTTACTCAAAGCATATCCACTTGATATTCACCCCATTCAACTACCTCACCCGGCCTGCGCGGACATCGCTCGGCGCCCTGGAGCCGATCAATTTCGAGGACGAAAGCCTGGAGCAGTTTGGGGCGGCGCGGCTGGAGCACCTGACCAGGAAGCAGTTGGTGGACCCTTTCGCCTGCATCATGTGCAACCGCTGTCAGGACGTATGCCCTGCTTATCTCACCGGCAAAGAATTGTCACCTTCAGCCCTCGAAATCAACAAGCGCTACCAGATCAAAGGTGAGATGGCAGCCCTGGCCGCCGGCCAGGAATCCAGCCTGCCGTTGCTTGATTTCGCCATCAGTGAATCGGCTGTCTGGGCCTGCACGGCGTGCGGCGCGTGCGTTGAGATTTGCCCGGTGGGCAACGAGCCCATGTTCGACATTCTGGATATTCGGCGCAACCAGGTGCTCATGGAGAGCCAGTTCCCGGATCAATTGCAGGTCGCTTTCCGGGGCATGGAGCGCACTGGCAATCCCTGGCAGTTGGGCGAGGATCGCCTGGCCTGGGCCAAGGGGCTGGACGTTCCGACCGTCGCCGACAAATCTGACTTCGAAATCCTATACTGGGTGGGTTGCGCGGCCAGCTACGACGCGCGCTCACAGCAGACCGCGCGCGCCTTCGTTCAGATTCTGAACCGGGCGGGCGTCAACTACGCAGTCCTGGGTGAACTGGAACGCTGTACCGGCGATAGCGCACGCCGCGCCGGGAATGAGTACCTCTTCTTCGAGATGGCGAAAGCCAATATCGAAATGCTCAACGAAGCGGGCGTCAAGAGAATCGTCACCGCCTGCCCGCACTGCTTTCACACCCTGGGCAAAGAGTACAGCCAGTATGGTGGCCGTTACGAAGTCGTTCACCACACCCAGTTCATCGCCGATCTCATCCGGCAAGGCCGGTTGAAGCTGAACCAGGCGCAACTCGGCCAGACCACTTTTCACGATCCGTGTTACCTGGGCCGCCACAACGGGGTGTACGACGATCCGCGCCAGGCATTGGCCCGCGCTGGCCTGCAACTCACCGAGATGCCGCGCAGCCGCAACAATTCCTTCTGCTGCGGGGCTGGTGGCGCCCAGATGTGGAAGGAAGAGGAGCCGGGGACGGCGCGCGTGAACTTGACACGCTTTGCCGAAGCCGCGAGCACCGGTACCCAGATGCTGGCCGTGGGCTGCCCCTTCTGCATGCGCATGTTCAGCGATGCGAACCAGGCGGCGGGCGGTAAGCTGGAAGTGCGGGATGTGGCGGAGGTGGTGGCGGGCGTGATATAGGAGGAAAAGAGATCTGTGCGGCTGGGCAGCTCAGTCAAGGACAAGACGAGCCCTTGAGTCGCTCAGGAAGAGCAATGGGGGAGTGGGGGCGCAGCGGCTAGCCGCTGCGTCCCCACTCCCCCTTAGTGTTTTTTGCTAGGGGGGCACGTAGGCAATCGTCAACCGTGCACCGTTGGCGATCCTGTGGTCCATCATGTAGAAGTAGCGGCCCGCATAGTTGGGCGTGCCGTTGTCGGCGATGAGCAGGCTGAGGCTGTTGCCACTACTCCAGTCGCCGCGGTCGATGATCTCCTGGAGGATCGGTGAGAGGTCAGGCGAGGAGTACCACCAGTTGGTGGCCCACCCTGCCGGGGTCCAATCAACGAAGACCGTAGTGGCCTGATTCAGCCGGAAAGACGGGCGGGTCGCCGGGGTGAAGGTTGCAGAGTTGCCGGTAGCGTGGCCAAAAATGCGGACCTGAACCGGCTGGTCTCCGTCGCCGGCGGCGCGCAGGGTCAGGGTGGCGCTGAGCACCGTTGAGCCTGGCGGGATAGTCACGTTGGTGAAACGCAGGCCAACGGTGGACGACTTTGACCCGAACTTACCGACGCGCCCGAGCCAGGTATTCCAGTAGTAGTACCAGTCCTGAGGACCGAGGTCGATGACGTCGTCAGTGCGGTCGGTGATGCTCCGCGCCACCAGGATGCCGCCGGGGGGTGTCGGAGATGGGGTGTAGGTCACCGTCGGCGTCGGCGTCTGGGTTGGCGTGGCGGTGGCCGTCGGCGTGGGCGTGGCGGTGGGAGTGGAGGTCGGCGTAGGGGTCTGGGTTGG
>JBBITV010000135.1:0-9161 GCA_037440585.1 Chloroflexota bacterium | reverse complement strand
CACCATCCAGGCTGACTGGTTGTCTCCTGGAGCCTTTGCCTCAGCGGTGGACTTTGATAGCTACTGGCACCCCGCTGCCCTGCGCCAGATTGACAAGCTGTGCACCGACGACCATGCTCAACTGGATTACTACCGCACCGTTGGCTATTTTGCAGAGCTGCCCCAGATTCACGCCGATCTGGGCGAGTTGGTCACCGGCCGCAAGCCCGGCCGCCGGTCGCCCAAAGAGCGGACCATGGCCATGAATCTGGGACTGGCCCTGGAGGATATGGCAACTGCAATTCGGGTCTATGAGTTGGCGAAAGAGAGGGGGATCGGAGTAATACTGCCTTTATGAAAAGGTACACAGGTACACAGGGAAACAGGGAAACAGGGGGAAGCGACCCTATCTCCCTGTCTCCCTGTGTACCTGTGTACCTTTCTACCTCACTGGCCCACTTTCAAGAACCCTCACCTGGAAGTTGTCGAAGCGGGCTTCAATGTTGCTTTGCTCGAATGACGAGAGCGACATCCCCATGCGCCGCCAGCCAGTATAACTTGCATCTTCGAGTCTCGTAAGCTGGACCCCGTTCGCGCAAACCTCGATCGATGAACCCTGACGTATGACTTGAAGGTGGTTGCTGGACCTTGGCGCCTGGATCGCTTGTGCCGTTGTCCAGTTAAAAAGAATATCCCAAGGTTGATCTGGCCTGGTCTTGAGGATGATAAATTGTTGCCCGAGCGGATCCACCCAGAAGCTATAATATTCCGTTGAATCCTCACTGATTCCAAACAGCAGCCCATACGCGCCCGGGGCATCGGAGGTCAGCCGCGCGTCTACGTCGACGGCGTAGCTTGTTGCAAAACCACTGGGAGCATGGGCAATCGGGCCTCCAGCATTCTTTTGCTTGACCAGGATACGATACTCGCCTTCGGCGTACTCAGCCGTGTACGTCTCATTATCGCTGGTAATCCAGCCGCTTTCCAGGTTACCGAAGTCGTCCAGATACCTGTCAAAGCGGACGAGACGTGCCTCGTATCCCCACCCACCGCCGTAGGCATTGTAGACCTCGGGTGCCCAATAATAGAGCCTGTTGGGTCCAAAGTGGTCGGGCACGCGCGATAAGGTGTAACTATTCACCTGGCCCAGGTTGCCAATAATCGTGAGCGGGTCCCACAAGGAGAACCCGTATGTGTCGCCGGGTGTCGCCGGCCGCCGTTCCCACGTGAACGTTGCCGGGGGCGAGAGCAAAGCCGGGCTGGGCGGCGACTGAAGCTTGATACCGGCCAGGTCGAAATCGCAACGCAGATCGTCGGTCGTCGGGTAGACACTCACCGGCTCACACTGCCAGTACCACAGAAATGCAGGCCCCGAGCGATTGACCTTGTTCGAATAAGCCACGAAGTATTGTTGATTCGGACCGAGAGCGGGCATGGGCGGGAAGGCATAAGTGCCATTGGCATCAGTTGTTACCGTGACGGGCATTGACCACTTAACGCCGTCAAAGAAATGCAGGTTCAAGTGGACGCCGGAGGTGACGACGCCCTTGGCCGTCACCTGTCCATAGAAGACCGAAGGCTCGGCCTGAGGCCCTGCCGGCACCGTTTCTGCCGGCCTGGCGCTTCCACGGTCACCCACCGGTTGATCGCCTGAGCGTCTGGCGTGGTCGCCGAAGACGCGAGCGCGCATAAAGTTCCGCCAGGCCACCTCCATGCCCCCCGGCATATGCGATCCATTGTCTTCCAGGGCGTTCCCAGCCGGATGCTGCGGCTCGCTAGCGGCAGGTGGGGTCGCAGGCGGGACCGAACACTGGCGCGGCTGTGTAGACGGCCATTGTCTTGCCATCAACGGCAGATACACGTATTTCCGGGTAGGTGTCGGCGACGCCGCCGTGGTCGCCGTTGCCGTCGGGCTGGGCGTCGTCGTGAGGATGGGGGTCTCAGTGGGCGTGGCAGTCGGTGTCGAGGTAGCGGTCGGTTGTGAAGTGCCGGTGGGAATGGGCGTCTCGGTGAATAAAGCGGGCAGCGCTGCGCCGGAGGGCGCGCGGGCATAGCTGGCGAGTTCCGTATCGGGGCTGATCCCCGCCCCGGCGGCCGGTAGCCCCAGTGGTGACGTAATAGCGACCCCGAGCAGCGCCGCGGTCAGTCCAATTAACAGGGGGACAGGAGCCCGCACAGCCGCTGTACACTTACGCAGTACACGATTCACACGCCGGCGCCTCCTCGTCGACGATGTCCCACCGGTCGCATCGCGCGCCCCAGCGGCCGACGACCTTACGTCCCAGGCGCACCATGACGATTTCGCACAAGTTCGGGCAGGCCTTGCACTCGAAGGACGACGTGGTGTACTGAACCTGGCTGACGGCAAATCCCTTGAAACGGGTCACGTGTCCGTTGTGACTCATCTGCTCCTGGGCAAGAAACGCCGCGCCGATGGCGCCCATCACCTCATGATGAGGTGGGACAACGATCTCCATCTCCAGGGCCTCCTCGAAGGCGCGGATCATTCCTTCATTGAATGCCACCCCGCCCTGGAACACCACTGGCGGCAGAATTTCCTTGCCGTGGGCCAGATTATTGAGATAATTGCGCGCCATCGCCTGGCAAAGACCGTATAGAATATCCTCGACCCGATGGCCGATCTGCTGCTTGTGAATCATATCCGACTCGGCGAAGACGGTGCAGCGCCCGGCGATGCGCACCGGTGTCCTGGATCGCAGTGCCAGCGGCCCAAACTCCTCGACTCGCATCCCCAACCGGAAAGCCTGCTGGTCGAGAAAAGCCCCGGTTCCCGCCGCACACACCGTATTCATGGCAAAATCAACGGCGACACCGTCCCGAAGCAGGATGATCTTCGAGTCCTGCCCGCCGATCTCAATGATCGTCCGTACGTCGGGGACGAAGTGAGACGCACCCACCGCCTGCGCCGTGATTTCGTTCTTAATGGCGTCGGCCCCGATGACCACTCCGGCCAGGTGCCGGCCGCTGCCCGTGCTGCCAACGCCGGTGATCTTCACTTCGGCTGGCAGCCGGCCGGTTAACGCCTGCAAGCCTTCCTGGACTGCCTCAATCGGCCGGCCGCGCGTGCGGATGTAGAGGCTATCCACCAACTGGCCGACTTCGTCGAGTACAGCCAGCTTGGTGGTCACGGAACCGACGTCAACACCAAGGTAAGCGCGCATATATCTCCCCCTCTTTGAGAAATGACCAATGACCAAATCCCAAATCCCAAAAAGATTGGGGTTTGGGATTTGGGATTTGGTCATTTGGATTTGCGCCTGCGCCGCAGCAGGTCGACAAACGCTTCCAGCCGGGTCACCAACCCGGACCGGCCCATCTGTTCATCACATGTCAGGGACAACACCGGTATCTGGTAATCACGGCTGACTTCGGCCAACAAATTCTGGGCGACGAGCTCTGGCATACACGTAAAGGGCGCCAGGTGCACCATACCATCGTAGTCTGCCCGGCCGTGGAGTACCGTCTCGCCGACCGACTCCCAACCGTCACCGCTCACGTCACGGTGCAGGTAGGGCATAGCAGCCTGGTGAACTTGCTTGTGATGGCTCAATCCCAGAGCAGATAGGAAAAGAGAATGCCAGGTCCAATTGCTCAGCATGATAGTTCGGTGGACTTCCGCCCCCAGCTTGCCCAGCTCCTTCTCTACGTCCAGGTTAGAAAAAGGCTCCAGGACGACGTAGAACTCCCCGATAATGCCCACCTTGACCGGCCGCCTGGCCTCGTTCTGTGGTATCTCGTGCAATCGGGCAACATATTTCGTCTGGGCCTGCTTCAGAGCATCAATGCTGTCCGCCGCGTCAATCGCGCCAACCGCTTCCCGCCAGACCTGGTCGGCGGCGCCCTGGACGCTCTCTCGAGCACGCACCTGATGCACCGCCCGTTCGACATCGTCAAGAGCACTCACCTTGGCCAGGCCAAAGCGCATCGCCCTCAAAATCTGCTTCAGGGAAGCATCCGGCGCGAAAAGGCGCAGAAAGCCAGGTATCCCTAGGACACGCCGTTCGAACAGCCGGGTCGTGATCATTCGGAACGAGTAGCCCAGATCACGCAGGGTTGGCTCGATCAACCTGGCATAATAGCCCAGCCGGCACAGTCCTCCGCCTTCGATAAACAGTAGTGTATCAGCGCCCTGCTCCAATGCCTCAATGAAATTGCCCAGGATGATTTTGTACGGCGAGCAAACAAACTCAGGCGAGTAGCGCGTCCCCAATGAGAGCGTGCGGCTACTGGAGAAGGGTGGCACGATATACTCCACCCCCAGTTCCTCAAAGACGGCCTTGAGCGGAACATAGGCTGTACCCAGGTGAGGTGCGGTGACTTTCACAGCCCCCTCCGGCTGGTGACAAGGTGACAAGGTGACAAGGTGAAAGGAGACCGAGTGAGTTCACCTTGTCACCTTGTCACCTTGTCTTTGCTTTGCGGCGCGCCAGCATATCCACAAACGCTTCCAGGCGCGTGACGATCCCTGCCTCGCCGCTGTGCTCGTCGATGATCAGACTCATGTACGCGCGCGATTCGAGCCTGGCCGTGCGTTGGATGACCGCCAGCATGGTCGAATCTGGGCCGCAGCCGAACGCGGCCACTGCAATCACGCCATCCACTCCTGGATCGGCGAAGTAATGTCCAGCCGCACCGACGACTTCCCCCTCGTAAGTCCAGTACCACTCACCCGACAGGCGTTGAATGCCTTGCATCAACCCCTCAGCCGGCGCCATCTCGCAGGTCAGAACGCGCACACCCAGCCGGGCCAGGCGCTTAAGGATATCGTGGTTCAGATAAGTGTCGTAGATGCAATAAGGATGGCCAACGAGGGCGATCGTCAGGGGAGATGCTTTACCCCCCCCTGCCCCCCCCTGAAAAGGGGGGGTAAAGGGGGGATGGAAGGTGCTGGGCGCCTCGTCGGCGTGCAGGAAGCCAAGTTGGACCATAGCCTGCATGGGCGTCAAGCCGTCGCGCATCATCGCCTGATAGCGGTGATGGGTGCTAAGCGCAGCCGCCAGGGCGGCATCCACCCGGCGCCGGTCCTTGGACAGGCGGAGACCGGCGGCCTGGAGGGCACGTTCCAGGGTGCGTTCCGGTTTGCTGGCATCCACATCGATGTCGAGGATGGGCGGACAGCCCTTGACATTGGCCTGCATCAGGTCCGGCAGACCCAGGAACTTGCTACAGTTGAAATCGGTGCCGCAGATGGAGCGGATAGCCGGGATGAAGATCCAGTCGACGCCGGCATCACGCAGCCAGGCGACGTGGCCAGCGTAAGTCTTAACCGGAAGACACGTCTCCGCAACCATGCCGGCCAGGCCGCCGGCCATGATCTCCCGGTTAGTGGGCGGCGAGATAACCACCTCCGCGCCAAGGCCGGTGAACAGAGTGTGCCACAGCGGATAGTATTGGTAGAAAAACAGGGCACGCGGAGTGCCGATCCGGATCATGCGATCGCCACCTCCTTACGAATGCGCGTCCGGCGCCGTCGCATCAGGTCGACGAAGGCTTCAACGCGGGTCATATAGCCAGCTTTGCCCATTTGCTCGTCGATAACCAAATACATGACCGGGATGTCGTGATCCTGCAGAGCACGCGGAAGCACGTTCTGCGCGATGATCTCCGGCATGCAGGTGAAAGGCTGGAGGTGGATGATACCGTCGTAGCCTTCCTGGGCACGCAGTACCGTTTCACCCACAGTGTAAATGGCCTCGCCACTGACGTCCCGGCTGAGATAGGGGTGAGCCGCCCGCTTTACCTTCTTGTCGTGGCCCAGGCCGATCAGTTCCAGGAACAACCAGATCTTGGCCCACTCCGCGATCCAGCGCGAGCGCGTCACGTGAACACCGCGCTTGCCCAGCTCGACTTCCAGATCCATGTTGACGAACGGGTCGATGACAACGAAGAATTCGCCCAGGAGATGCACACGCAACGGGTCAGCGCGCGAGTCGAGGGGCACGGCACTGAGCTCGCCTTCCAGTTCGTGACGCACGGCTTTGAGAGCCTTCTTATCGTGGGCGGCGATAATGCGCGGCGCCGCCGTGGCCCAAATACGTTCCACCTGCTGGCAATCCCGGGCACGCGGGCGTAGATATTGGACACGTTTCTCCAGATTCTCCATGAGCGCGATTTGCTGTATGCCATGCCAGATGAACCCGGTGATGTCGCGCCAGCGATACTCCTCACCCAGGATACTGCGCAGGAACTTCGCCAGGCCAACAATCTGCTCATCTTGCCAGTTAAAGGCCAGGACGCGGACATTAGCATAACCAATGTCGTGCAATGTCTGCTCGTAGAGCTTGGCAAAATAGCCGAGACGACACAGCATCGGACCTTCGGCCATGGCGACGGTGTCCGCACCAAGCTCAATGGCCTCGATAAAGTTGCCAAGCATTACCTTGAAGGGGAAGCAGATCCATTCAGGCGAGTAGCGAACGCCCAGGGAGACAGTACGTTGAGTGGATGGCGGCGGCTCGATCGCCTCAATGCCAGTCCGCTCAAACAGCGTATGCAGTGCGACCCAGAGGTGGCCAGCATGAGGGACGGTTACTTTCATTTCGACCTCCTGGCAAAGAGAGCCGGATGTAGCTCAACGGGGCGGTGCAACATTGTGATCAGGTGGGCAGCCCCTCGCGGAAGGTCTCTACGGAAGAAGTTGCCGGCAATGAGAACGACAGCCAGGCTCGGGCATTGGCGCTGATATGCCGCTAATTATACCACACTTTGGTCTAAAAAGGGTACTGGCCGGGTCCAGATTGTGTCAAAAAACGTGCTGCCTGATACGTGATGCGTGAGAATCATTTACGCATCACGCAGTGTGAATCTTTTCAGCCATAAGCGCATCAAAAGAGTGGACTAAGATCCCATCGGGCGCATCGCGCCCTCCGGCATGGAGAAAGGAGCTGTTCTATGGGATTTCTGAAGGAAAAAGACAGGCAACTTGTCCGCGAGGAGTTTAAGACCCTTGCGGACCCGGTCAAGCTGGTGATGTTCACCCAGGAACATGAGTGCGACTATTGCCATGAGACGCGGGAGCTGTTGGCCGAGGTCGCCAGCTTGTCGGACAAGCTCACCCTTGAAGTCCATGACTTCCAGGCTGAGCCGGTGCAGGTCGGCGAGTACCAGATCGACAAGATTCCCGCCCTGTCCATCGTGGGCAGGAAAGACTACGGCGTGCGCTACTACGGTATCCCATCAGGCTACGAGTTCAGCTCACTGATTGAGGACATCCTGATGGTATCCCACGGCGAGTCGGGCCTCTCAGAAGGGACCCGCCAGGCAGTGAAGAAGCTCACGAAGCCGGTCCACATCCAGGTATTCGTCACCCCTACCTGACCTTACTGTCCCCGGGCGGTTCGCCTGGCTCATCAACTGGCTGTCGAAAGCGACCTGATCACCGCCGACGCGGTCGAGGCCATCGAGTTTCCTCACCTGGCCAACAAGTACCACGTGTTTGGGGTGCCGCGGACGGTCATCAATGAGAACATCCACATTGAAGGGGCAGTGCCGGAGCAGCACCTGATCAGAGAACTGATGAAGGTTCTGGGCAACGGCCGCTAAGCAGTAAAACCTGTTATCTTGGAGAAAACGGGTTTCTGAGTAACACTGAGGTTGAAGAGATGGAAAAAGCGCAACTGGGTCTGACGGTTAAACTCAACCTGCCCTACGACGAAGCGATCCGGCGGGCGACGGCGGCCCTGAAGGACGAGGGCTTCGGCATTCTAACGGAGATTGACGTTAAGGAAACCCTAAAAAAGAAGATCAACGCCGACTTCCGGCGCTACGTGATCCTGGGGGCGTGCAACCCACCCCTGGCTCATCGCGCGTTGCAAACCGACCTGGATGTCGGGCTATTATTGCCCTGCAATGTTATCGTGTATGAGGAGGACGGTGGTTCCGTAGTGTCTATCGTCGACCCGCTGGGCATGGTCGAATTCATCGGAAACCCAGCTCTGAAGCCCGTGGCTGAGGAGGCGCGGGCCAGGCTGGAGCGGGTGGCAGAGAAACTTTCGGCGGGATAACCTTGATAACTATTGGTGGAGGAAGTTCATGGCAACCCCTTTTGCCACAGTCAACTGGAAAAGTGATATGGAATTCGAGGCTACTGGATTCTCGGGTCACGTCATGACGTTGGACGCCGCGCCAAGTGCTGGCGGCCACAATGCTGGCTTCCGGCCGATGGAGCTGATCGCTATCGGCCTGGCGGGCTGCACCGCAATGGACGTCATTTCCCTTCTGAAGAAGAAGCGCCAGGACGTGACCGACTTCGAGGTCAAAGTCAGTGGGAGACGAGCCGAGGAACACCCCAAACGTTACACCGAGCTACACGTCGAGTACATCGTGAAAGGCCACGGCATCCAGCCAGAAGCCGTCGCGCGAGCTATCGAGTTATCCGACACCAAGTACTGCTCAGTCGCCGCGACCTTGCGGCCGGCCGTGACCATCACCAGTTCATTCCGCATCGAGGAAGCGGAGCCCGCCGCAGAGCCAGTGGCATAGGGAAGTCGGGGACTCGGGGGAACTCAGAATAACTGAGGGCCTCCGCATTCCCCCGAATTCCTCTGAATTCCTCGGCGCTCGCCTGAGTTCCCCCCATTTCCCTCGTATCCCTCCGCTCTCTTAAGTGTTATAACGTGATAGTGCGTTATTACGTAATGAGTTGAGTTCCCGGATTACGTAACAAGGAGGGAGAGAAAACATGGCGCGCTATGCGGGCATCGTTGGCTGGGGGAAATATGTCCCTGAGCGGGTGTTGACGAATGATGACCTGGCCAAGATCGTAGAAACCTCAGATGAGTGGATTCGAACGCGGACCGGGATCGTTGAACGTCACATTGTGGACATCAAGGAGGCCACTTCCAATCTCGCCATCCGCGCAGCCCAAGAGGCGCTCAACGTTGCCAACTTCGACCCGGCGCGGCTTGACCTGATCATCGTCGCTACGTGCACGCCTGACTACCTCATCCCCAACACAGCCTGTATCGTGCAGGACGCCCTGGGTGCTTCCAGGGCGGGGGCCTTCGATCTCAACGCCGCCTGTTCGGGTTTCATCTACGGTCTGAGCATAGCCAGCCAGATGATCATTGCCGGAGGCATCGACAGTGCGCTGGTCATCGGTGCCGAGACTCTTAGCCGGGTGCTGGACTGGGGCGACCGTAACACGTGTGTCCTCTTCGGCG
>JBBITV010000134.1:0-9180 GCA_037440585.1 Chloroflexota bacterium | reverse complement strand
GCAAAACCCTTCTCCATCCGCTCGTTGGACTCGCGGATGGCCTGCCAGATACGCTCGCGGCTGGCGGCGGCCTCGGCAAAACCCTTCTCCATCCGCTCGTTGGACTCGCGGATGGCCTGCCAGATACGCTCGCGGCTGGCGGCGGCCTCGGCAAAACCCTTCTCCATCCGCTCGTTGGACTCGCGGATGGCCTGCCAGATACGCTGGCGGTCGGCGGCAGCCTCGGCAAAGCCCGTCTCCATGCGTTCCGTCAGCCGGTCCAATGCTGCTTCCGTACGCCGTTGTGCTGCGGCCAACTCCTCCATGGCACGCGGCAAGTCTAGAAAGGCCTCCGGGAAGAGCACCCGGAGCAACTGAGCCCGCCACTCCGGGTATGCCTCAAGGAGACGGATCAGGTCATGAAAATCGCTTACCGTGAAGGCCACCGTGATCTCCTGCCTGTGACTAGTGGTTGACGAACGCATCCCAAGGAATCCTTGGTGGTCCAATTGTACATCATCAGGCGAGGACAGGCAAGCAGAGAGTCAACAGCCCGATCTAGAACTTCGGCAGATACACTGCCTGCCCAAGCAATGCCCGCGCCGCCTCCACCTGGCTCTCCCCGAACGTCGGGTGAAAGCGGATGGCATTCGCCAGGTCCTCAGCCGTCGCTTCGAGCTGGATCGCCAGGGCCGCATCGGCAATCAACTCCTGGGCACGGTACCCTACAATGTGCACTCCCAGAATCTTCTTGTATTTCGCATCAGCCACGATCTTCACGCTGCCTTCTACCTCACCCAGAGCCATCGCTCGGGCGTTGATGGCGAAGGGGATGTTGCTGATCTCGACTTCGTAACCCTCGTCCTCGGCCTGGAGCTCCGTCAGACCGACACAGGCAACCTCCGGCAGCGTATGGTAACAACGCGGCACCGCCCGGTAGTCTATCTCGCGTTGTTTGCCCAGGGCGTTTTCCGCGGCGACGATGCCCTGTGCCGTCGCCACCGCCGACAATAGCCACTGGCCGGTCACGTCACCGACGGCGTAGATGCCGGGCACGTTCGTCTCGAGCCGGTTGTTGACGGCGATAGCCTTCCCGCTCAGGCGCACTCCGGCTTCGGCCAGGCCCAGGTCGGCCGTCGCCGGCTCGCGCTCGGCCCAGACGGCCAGGTCCGTGGGGACCTGCGTTTCGCCGCTCGAACCGGCCACCGTCGCGATCAACTCGCGCGGTTCCCGGCGCAGCCCGCGCAGCGTGGCGCCGGCCAGGATCTCGACGCCCTGGCCTTGCAGGGTGCCTTGAAGACGCTGGCCGACCTCGTAGTCTTCCAGGGGCAGGAGGCTGGATTCCCCGGTCACGAGGGTCACCCGGCTGCCCAGGATGGCGAACAGGGTCGCCACCTCCAGTTGCACGCCATCGCCTCCAACCACCAGGAGCCGCTCCGGAACGTGCTCCAGGGCCAGTGCCTCGACGGCGGTTACAGCCCCGTCTACGGGAAACGGCGGGGGTAGCACCCGTGCGCCGGTGGCGATCACGATGGCCCGGGCTGACAGCCGCCGCCCTGCGGCCCCGCCTGGCCCGCGAAGACTGACCTCGACCTCTTTCGGCCCTCGCAGCCGGGCGTTGCCAGCGATGACCTCCACGCCGTAACTCGCCAGCAGCCCGGCCATCCCTTCCCGTAGTTCGGCCAGGATGGTCTCGCGCCGCTGCTGCACTCGCGCCAGGTCCAGGCTGGCTGGCCCGACCTGGATGCCAAACTCCTCGGCCCGGCGGATTTTGGCCAGTAGCTCGACGGAGGCCATCAAAATATTGGCCGGGATGCAGTTGCGATTGACGCAATTGCCCCCTAGCTCTGTTCGCTCGACCAGGGTGACCTGAGCCCCCAACTGTGCAGTGCGAATCGCAGCGGCTGTTCCCCCCGGCCCGCCGCCGATGACGATTACGTCAGTCATGAAACCTCCCGATCCATTGACGGGTTCATAGTGCGCACTTCAGTGCGCTTTCAGGCGCTAAAGCGCCCACCACGATCCAGTCAAATCAACTTTGACAGACTCAGTAGATCACGGATTTGTCATTCTGAGCGGAGCGAAGAATCTCTACGCCGCTGAGAAGAGACCCTTCGCTCCGCTCAGAGCTTGCCCTGAACGCAGTGAAGACGAAGAAGTCGAAGTAGCCGTGCAGCCCGTGCGGCAAACCGCTTTTCAAAGCCCATTGGGTCCTCGTAGCCCAGGAGCGTGCCATTGACGTCGAAGATAATGGTTTTGTACTTGCCGACCAATGCATACCCCCGTTTTTGGCGCGATGGGTAGGTTCGTAGTAGCGACTTTAGTCGCTTGGGGCGCCCAAACGCGACGGAAGGCGCCACTACGAACCCGTCAGACAAATAACAGATAGGGCTTCTCCAGCAACCCCGCCAGCGTCTTGAGAAACGCAGCCGCCGGTGCGCCGTCCACGATGCGGTGGTCAAAAGTCAGGGAGAGCGCCATCATCGACCGCTTGACAATCTCGCCCTGGAATACGGCCGGCTTTTCGATGATCCGCCCCACTCCCAAGATGGCGACTTCCGGCGGATTGATCACCGGCGTCGAGATGTCTACCCCATACATCCCCAGGTTGGTGATGGTGAAGGTGCTGCCCGTCGCCTCGTCCACCGTCAGCGTGCCGGCCCGCGCTGCCTCGGCCAGGCGGCGCGTTTCCTGGGCAATCTCTCGCAGGCTCAGCCGGTCGGCATGGCGCACCACCGGCACGATCAATCCATCCTCCAGCGCCACCGCCACGCCGATGTGCATCTCCGCCAGGAATTGAATCTCGTCGCCGACCAGGGTTGAGTTCAGGAGCGGGTGCTCTCTGAGTGCAGCAGTTACCGTCTTGACGATAAGATCAGTATAGGTCAGGTCAAACCTGGTCTTGACCTGCTCACGGAGCTTGACCAGCTCGCTCACGTCCACCTCGGTGGTCAGCGTTACCTGAGCCATCGTCCGCAGGCTCTCTGTCATACGCTCAGCGATCACCTGGCGCATGCCGATGAAGGGGATGGCCCGAGCAGGGGCGGGTGCGACGGCGGGAGCAGGTGGCACCTCGGAGAAGCGACGTACGTCTTCCTCGGTCACCCGTCCTTCTGGGCCGCTGCCTTTCACCTGAGCCAGTTCGACGCCCAACTCCTTCGCCAGCCGGCGTGCGGCGGGAGTAGCCACGACAAAAGCGGCCGGGGCGGGTGCCCCTGGGGCGACAGCCGCAACAGCCGGCACGCCAGGTACGGCCGCTGGCGGCGCTGCAACAGCTTCAGGCACCGCCGGGATAGCCTCGCCCGGGGCCGTGATGAAAGCAATCGCCTCGCCGATGGGTTTCGTTTCCTTGACCGCGCCACCTGGCGCAAGACCCCGTCGGCCGGAGCTTCCACCTGGTAGGTGATCTTCTTGCTCATGATGACCGCAATCGGCTCGCCTTTCCTGACCGGCTGGCCATCGTCCTTCAGCCACTTGACGACCACCCCCTCGGTCATGACCAGGCCGAGCTTGGGCATTGCCACCTTAGTTGCCATGCTGTGCTCCTTGTTCTGGAACTTTTGAGGAGGCGCAGACCTGACAGGTCTCTAAGACCTGTCAGGTCTAGGTCTTCAACACAGATTCCTTTTCCATGAACCACACGCATGGAGCCAGGCAGATGCGCGCGTCCAGCAACAGGCAGTTGCGGTTAAGGGGCGCGCCACCGCTGCTGACTCCTTGCGTGAAAGCGTTGCAGCGCGCGGCTTCGTGCAGGGCCTGTGCCACGTCCACCACCAGCGGTCCGCGGTCGCTCAGGCGGATCGAGACCTGCATATCCTTCCGAACCTCCACCTCGCGCTCCCCATCCAGCGCCAGCAGCGATGGCTTGTACGTCACCTCGACCGTATCGCCAATGGCGAGCAGGCGATAGCCGGTGATCCCAACCTGGTCGATCAGGCCAGGGGCAATGGGCGCGGTGACCTGGACCGGCCCCTGGCCCACCTGGAGGTACACGCCGTGCTGTGCTGCCAGTTCAGCACAGTACAGGTTACCGCCGACCGACGACAGGCCAATGTTGCTGGGCTCGGCCCGGCTCAAAACCATTGCCCGCACCTTGGACACATCCCAGATTGCGCGTGAGGCGATGAAGATGTCGTCGTAGACCACCACGTCGATCAGAGCAATGTCGATAAGCTGGCCATCGCGCAGAATATCCAGGCACTTGGTGCGCCGGGTCACTTGCTCCACGGGCACCAGCTTTTGCGCGACGACTCCTGCCGCCAGCCCGGCGACGGTGCCTTCCATCATGTATGGGAAGACGTTATTGGTGCCGGTCGAAATAGGCACCAGGGGCACGTCGCCGCTGGTCTTGGCGATAGCCCGGTTGGTGCCGTCGCCGCCCAGGGTGACAATACAGCCGACCCCCATCTCCCTCATCATCCGAGCGGCATCGGTTGAGTCCTGCTGCTCGCCGCGTATCCGCATATCCAGGTACGACACCGGAAGATCGAGGTGCAGGCCATCGACCGCCTTGTGTCCGATGGCGAAGTAGTCGGGCATGAACACGACTTCATCGACGCTGGCCGCCTGGAGTCCCAGCAAGACGCGCCGGACGATGTTCACTTTCTCGTTGTTGTCGAAGACCGAGCCGTGGGCAACCAGTCTTCGGATGTCTTTCCCCGAAGCGGGGTTTGCGATGATACCAACGGTTGACAAGATGTTAGCCTCCTGAGGGGTGACAAGGTGACAAGGTGACAAGGTGACAAGGTGACCAGCCTGAGCGCGTTCAGGCGCTATGGGGATCTCGCCATCATTCTGTCGCCAGATTCCATCCAGCAGGTCATCGTTCTCTAGGAATCTCACCTTGTCACCCTGTCACCTTGTCACCTTGTCAGAAGTTCAGCCAGCCATCACCTCACGAATGGCGGCCACGATCCTGTTCTCATCCGGCAAGACGTAGTCTTCCAGCGGTGGGCTGAACGGAATAACCGTGTTCAGCGCGGCCACCTGCTTGATGGGTGCGTCCAGCCGGTCGAAGGGTGCTCCATGATCAACGCGATGACCTGGGCGTTGGTGCCCGCCATCCTCGGCGCTTCCTGGACGACCACCGCGCGGTGGGTCTTTTTTACGGAGTCGGCGATGGTTTCTGCGTCCAGGGGCGACACCGTGCGCAGATCGACCACTTCCACGTCTATCCCGTCGACCATCTCTGCAGCCTTCAGCGCCTTGTGGACCATGATCGAGCTGGCGATGACGGTCACGTCCTTGCCGGCCTTCTTGACGTCGGCCTTGCCCAGCGGGACGATGTATTCGCCCTCGGGCACCGGCCCCTCGACGCCATAGAGTAGCTTGTGTTCCAGGTAGAGCACCGGGTTGTTGTCGCGCAGGGCAGCGGTCATCAGACCCTTCGCGTCGGCTGGGGTGGCGGGCATGACCACTTTGAGTCCCGGCACCTGGGTGAACCAGCCTTCCAGGGATTGGGAGTGCTGGCCGGCGGCCCGGATCCAGCCGCCGGTGGTGGTGCGGATGTACGCTCTCACCCTGGCGGCGGTCCACCCGGCAGGGGCAATTGACACCCCTGGAAGACCACAGCCGCCAGAATGGCAAACATGGGATGAGGGACGAGCTGGACCCTCACGTCCAGGACGGCCGGCTTGCCCGACTGAAAAGCCCGTTCGAGAGCCGGTCGGATCTCCGACGGCGCCTCGACCCGCTCGCTGTAGCAGCCAAAGCCTTTGGCAATCGCCGCATAGTCCAATGGGCCGAAATCCTGGTCAATGCCGTCAAGGGCCTTCTCGCCGTACAGGGCCAATTGGCCGGCCTTGCACATCCCCCAACCACCGTCGTTGTTGATGACATTGACGACGGCCAGGTTGTGCCTCACCGCCGTATCTAACTCTTGCAGGGTCAGCCCGAAGCCGCCATCGCCACAGAAGTTAACGACTGGCCGGTCTGGAAAGGCCAGCTTGAAGGCGTTAGCGAAGGGCTGGCCGCAACCCAGGTGCCCGCCTCCGGCGCAGAAGAATCTCCTCCGGGGCTGCTGGGCCTGGATGTAGGTGAAGGCCCAATGCAAGGTCATCCCCCCGTCGATGGTCACCATCGCATCTTTGTCAGCCAGGTATTCGCCGACCTCTCTGGCAAGCCGGGCCTGGGTGATCGGCCCGGAGTCGCCACCGAGCATCGGCTCCAGACCCCTCAGGAATATCTCATAGGTCCCTACAAGACTCTGCAGCCACTGCTCGTCCGCCCGCCCTTGCTGGCCGCGTTCGTTGATCGTCGAAAGCAGGTCAATCAACACCGCTTTGGCGTCACCGACGATGCCGACCTCCACGCCCAGGTTCTTGCCGATCTCACGCGGGTCTATGTCGACGTGGATGATCTTCTGCTGCGGAGGTCCCACCATAATCGGCGGCTTGCCCAGCCCAAGCAGCGAGGAGAAGCGGCAGCCCACGGCCAGAATCACGTCCGCTTCACGCAGCGCTTGCAGGACGGCATCCCCGCCCAGCCAGCCGCCATCGCCAAAGAAGCGCGCCCGATTGACGGGGAGGCTGCCCGATCCCATGGAAGTCGTGGTGGCCGCGGCGCCCAGAGTCTCGGCGAGCACTCGAAACTCATCCCAGGCTTGGGAGGCAATCACGCCGCCGCCCGCCAGCAGAAGCGGCCTTTCGGCGTCCAGGAGCATTTGCGCCGCTCGCTCGATCAGCGCCGGGTCGCCTCTCACCCGGCCCATCGGCCGGTAACTCTCGGGTGAGGGCAAAACTTGCCCTGAGCTTGCCGAAGGGTCGGCGGCATCTCCCTGCCGGCAGAGGATGTCCAGGGGAATGTCCAGGTGCACCGGGCCCGGCTTGCCACTCAACGCCTCCCGGAAAGCGCGCTGGACCAGCTCGGGGATCCTGGTCCAGTCGTGAATCACGGCGTTCCACTTGGTGACCGGCCGGTAGAAAGACAAAGAATCCATGTCCTCCAGGGAACCCACAAAGGGGTAGGTGCGGAAGCTCTGATTGTTGGCCGTGATGGCTAGCACCGGCACGTTGTCAGCATGGGCTTCGGCCAGCCCGACCGCCAGGTTGACGGCCCCCGGCCCGACCGTCGAGCAGCACACCCCGATGTCGCCCGTCGCTCGCGCCCAACCGTCGGCCATGTGGGCGGCATTCTCCTCGTGTCGTGGAGAGACAAAGTCTATGTTGTCCTCCTTTCGCAGGGCTTCCATCAGCGCCACAATGCCGTGCCCGCTGATACCGAAGACGTGGCGCACACCTTCGTTCTTGAGGGCCTTGACCAGCACCTCTGCACCTGTGAGTTGAGCCATGTCGTTACCTCCTTTGATTTTTTGTTAGCGCGAATAGGCCCTGGGTCAAGTTCTTTGGAGTCAAGGCTTTAGCCGGTCCGTCCCACCGGCTAAAGCCTTGACTCCAACAGTTGACCCACCGCTTATGCGCGTCAACGATTTTTGCTGGCGGATTGACGCACTGCCAGTTGCGTGCTATAATAGCAGTCGATATCGGTCTATATGAGACAAAGGAGGCTCCGCTATGGCTTTACCAGCCAAGGACCACGACACTCTGGAAACCGAGAAACCTGAATGGCTCACCTTGCCAGAAGGTGCGGCCTATCTCCGTGTCGCCAAGTCGACGCTCTATCGCTGGATTCGCCAGGGACGCCTGCCGCTTTACCACCTGGGCGAGAAGGTCGCGCGGGTCAAAAGAGCTGACCTGGATGCCCTGGCTCATTCCGGGCCATCCAGCGCTGACCGCCAGGAGAGCCAATTCTGGACCACTGTATCCCAGGATGCATTGAATGAGCTCTGGGACAATGAGGAAGATGCTATCTACGATAACTGGAGAGAGTACTATGCCCTACCAGCGCGGTGACATCGTCCTCGTCCCATTCCCCTTTGCGGATCTTACCGCCTCCAAGACGCGACCGGCGCTCGTCATCAACACCGACCAGTTTCTCCAGGATGAAGGCAAATTGCTCCTGGCTGGTATTACCAGCAATATTCTCGGCCACCGCGGCCCGACCAACTATCGACTGACTGCCTGGAAGAAAGCAGGTTTGCTCAAACCTTCGGTTGTCACTGCGTGGCTTGCCTGCCTATCCCCTAACCTGGTGCAGGCGCAGGTCGGCACCTTGCCTGTGCAAACCATGCGCGCGGTCGATAGATGCTTACGGGCCGCTTTGGGGCTGTGAACGTGCCTCACATCTCCACTGATACCGTCACCGCCGCCAGTACCACCACCACGTCCTCGTTCTTGTCTCCAAACTGCTGGACATAGATCGCCGGGACGCTCATCCCCCCCTCGACCACCTGAATACGCTTGCGCCCAAAGGGGATCTCGGACAGAATAGCCGTCCGGTCTACCTGGTCAGGCAGCGGAGAAGCGATTTTCACGTCGACGTAGACGTCGTCGAAATGCTGCAGGCCCAGGATTTCCTGAAGCCCGCACAGGCAACTGCGGGAGATGGCGTCCTTGACCGCCTTGCGACCCGCCTTGGTCACGTCCTGCCCGTGCAGGTCTGTCCCCATCCCGACTTCGACGATGAACTTTTTGCGCATGCGTTATTCCTTGACCCCGCACTTCTCAATGACTGGACTCTGGCCACAGCCACGTCTGGCGTTGGAGTCGAGGCTTCAGCCGGTCGTTTCCACAAGAAATGACCCGGCTAAAGCCTCGACTCCCGGGATTTGCCAAAGTTCAAATCCTGTGGTCACGCCTTCGGCGTCAGGCTGAGTAGCTTCACCGTCTGGGCGCGGATCTCGCCGTCCCGGATCAGGAACGTATCAACGCCGCTGGCGTTGTTCTTGGTTGCCTCGCACTCCCACTCCAGGTACAGGATGTCCCCCTCGATGATCAGGGTCGTGGCCTTGAACTGCGCGCCGACCAGGGGGCCGGACAACACCCCGCCGAACCAGTTCTTGATCGCCTCGCGGCCCCGGATGACGCCATCGTCCTTGGTGATGAAGAAGGCATCCTGGGCATAGTCAAAGGCCGTTTCGTCCAGGTTGGCTGCGTTGAGCGCCCTGGCGTGGTGGTCGAATACTTCACTGGGTGTACGTGTATGGTGACTCATGAGACTCATCCCCTTTGAGGAAATGCGGGTTTTGGGGCGCGCCCCGCGGGGGGCCAAACCCGCCCCGCCAAAACCCCCAAAAACGAGGAGGGCCCCCCCGATTTTTTAGGAGAAGGCCGGGCGAAGTACGACACCGGGTGGGGGGGGGGG
>JBBITV010000133.1:0-9243 GCA_037440585.1 Chloroflexota bacterium | reverse complement strand
CAACAGGGCAAACCGCAAGCCACTATACTCGATATGGTAGCCCGCGATGAGCTCTTGCTCCGCCTCGGGCAGGTCAAACGGCGCACGGTTGACCTCGGCGATAGCGGTGATGCAGTAGATCAGGAAAGCCAGTGGCTGCAGGACGATGAGGGGCACCTGCGCCTGGAAATCCACGATCTTGACCAGGCTGAACGACGCGGTGGTCAGCACTACGCTCGCCAGTGCCACACCCATCGCCAGCTCATAGCTGATCATCTGCGCCGACGACCGCATCCCGCCCAGGAGCGCATACTTGTTGTTCGATGACCACCCGGCCAGAACGATCCCATACACCGTCAGCGAGCTCAGCGCCAGCAGATACAGGATCCCGACGTTAAGATCGGCCAGGACCAGCGGGATCATGCGGCCGAACAGGGAGATCGACGGGCCGATGGGGATGACGGCGAAGGCCAGAAACACCGGCACCACCAGGATCACCGGCGCCAGAGTATAAATGATCTTATCAGCCTGGGCCGGGATGATGTCCTCCTTGAACATCAGTTTGACCCCGTCGGCGATGGGTTGGAGCAACCCGAACGGCCCTACCCGGTTGGGCCCAATACGCACCTGGATCTTGCTGACCGCGCGCCGCTCGTACCACGTCATGTAAGCGAAGCCCGTCAGTAGGAACAAGAGGATAAAGACACTCTTGATAACCCACTCGATAATCAGTGCGATATCCAAGATCGACTCCTTTCCCTAAAAGCCATCAGCCGTGGGGAGCTACGCCCCCTACACCCCCAGGACTTGGGGTGCAGGGGCCGCAGGCCCAGGCTGCTGATAGCTGATCGCTAATGACTTCACTGCCACCCGCGTCGCCTGGGCACCATCCACAAACAGGGTGCAATCAGTGGCAGTGTCCAGGTCGATAGGATACAGAATTACGCCGCGTGGCGCAAGCCCATCCACATGCGCTATTGTTTCGATCTCTCCTTGAGCCGACCGGACCTGCACCCGATCGCCGTCGGTGATGCCAAGGGCAGCCGCATCATCCTCATTCAGCGCGACATGGAGTGGCGGGATAAGCGGCTTCAGGATGTCAGACTTCGAGATCAGCGTCCCGCGGTCATAAAGCCGCACGATGGGCGCCAGGACAAATGAAAGTTCAGAATCTGGAGTCTGGAGTCTGGAGTCGGACTCCGGCGCGATCCACGCCAGGTTAAACCGAGCCTGAGGGTCCTCCGCCATGACTGGCCACTGGTGGCCGAGACCGCCCAGGTAATCGAAGCGCGTGCCCAGGTGGATAATGCTAGACCGCGGCCGGCGGCCCTTCGATTGGGGGATGCCCAATTCGAGATCGGTCAGGTCCTGGTAAATCGGCACGGCGTTCCGGATCTCAGCCATGATATCGCTCGGTGAGGCATAGCCAAAGCTCTGGCCCATGCGGGCAGCCAGGTCGTTCAAGATCTGCCAGTCAGGCCGTGCGTCTAGGGGCAGATTGAAAGCTGGGTAGAAGAGCTGGATGCGGCGTTCCGTGTTGGTGAAAGTGCCGCTGCGCTCGGCGAAGCTCTGTGCCGGCAGCACGACGTGGGCCAGCTTGGCCGTCGGCGTCAGGAACAGGTCCTGCACCACCAGGAAGTCTAGCGCCTCCAGCGTTGGCCGCGATCCTGGATATTCAGCCGCCGGGTCAGCCCCCAGGACGTAAAGTCCTTTGAGCGTCCCCCATTCGAGCATCTGTGCTGTCCCCAGTCCTGGCTTTTCTGGCAGTGATGCGCCCCAGAGTTCAGACAGCCGCGCCCGTGCACCGGCGTCGCTCACGGGCGCATAGCCAGGCAGACGGTCAGGGAACAGGCCCATGTCGGCTGCACCCTGGGAGTTATTGTGCCGCAACAAAGCGACCAGGCCATTGTTCACCCGGCCCACGTGTCCGGTGACTAGCGCCAGGTTCGCCAGCCCGTGCACGACCGCTGGCGTCGCAGCCTCGCGGCCAAACAGGATGACCAGGCCAGGCGACTCCGCCAGCAGCCGCGCCACTGTGTTCAGATCGCCCTCGGCGATACCGGTCTCCTCCGCAACCTGGGCCGGCGTATATGCCGCGACGGCCGCCCGGAGCGCTTCCAGGCCATCAAGCCGTGCGGCGAATTCCTTACTCCTCCCTTCCCCCTCGTTGGCGGGAGGGAGTGAGCGGGGGTGTGACAGGACGGCGTTCAGCAACGCTGCCACCAGGTGCGCCTCGCTTCCGTAGCGATAGCGCAACCTGTACCGGGCATAGCGATCCAACTTCGTCGGCCGGCCGTTGGCAACGATCAGTGCGGCTCCGCCCTTCTGCGCTGACTTCTTCAGCTTGAGCCACAATACCGGCTGCTCCTCGTCCGGATCGGCCCCGATGAAGAAGATGGCTGTGTCCTTTCCGAGCTTGCCCAGATCGGTTCCACTGGCGACGCCCAGCCGGTAGATCATATCGTCGCTCGGCCAGCAGCTTTCAGCCGGCGTGCGATGGTCAACGTTGTTTGTACCGACGACGGCGCGGAAGAATTTCTGGAACAGGTACAGGTCCTCATTGGGTGCCCGATCGCCAGCCAATCCACCCAGCGCATCCGGCCCGGCCTGAGCCTTGATCTCTCCAAACCGCTGCGCGATCAGGTCCAGCGCCTCATCCCACGACGCCGGCTCAAGTTGTCCATTGCGCCGGATCAGCGGCGACGACAGCCGGTCCGGGCTGTTGACAAAGTGATGAGCAAAACGGCCCTTGTCGCAAATCCAAATCTCGTTGACCGGATCATTTTCCCGCGGCATGACACGCCTGATTTCACGATAGCGGTGGCTCAAGGCGATGTTGCACCCGACGCTGCAGTGCGGGCACACGCTGGCGGTATTTGTCAACTCCCACGGCCGCGCCTGGAACCGGAAATCGCGGCTGGTCAGTGCGCCGACCGGGCAAATGTCCGTCGTGTTACCGGACCACTTGGAATCGAACGGCGGGTTGGAGAACGTGACGATTTCCATCCCGCGCCCGCGATTCTTAAATGCCAACACCGGGTCGTCGGCGATTTCCTCCTGGAAGCGAATGCAGCGGGAGCACAGGATGCAACGCTCCCGATCAAGCATGATCAGCCCCCCGAGGGGCACCGGCTTGACGAACTGCAGCTTGCTTTCAACCGGGAACCGGCTGACGCCTGGCCCATAAGCGAACGTGAGCTCCTGAAGCGGACATTCACCGCCCTTGTCACACACCGGGCAGTCAAGCGGGTGGCTGGTGAGCAAGAACGCCAACATTCCGGCCCGCGCCTCTTGCACTGGCTTCGTGTTGGTCTTGACAACCATCCCCGGTGAAACCGGGACGGTGCAGGCCGTCTGGAGCTTGGGCATCATCGCAATGACTGGCCTGCCCTCAGCATCCACCTCGATTTGCCCGTCCTTACCGCGCCGCGGTGTGCCGACCTCGACCAGGCACATCCGGCACATCCCGACGGGCTCTAGCTTGGGATGATAGCAAAATACCGGGATCTCAATCCCGACCCTCTTGGCCGCCTCGGCAATGAGGGTGCCCGGGGGCACCGACACCTCGTGGCCGTCGATGGTTAAGGTAATAAGTTGCGCCAATTGAACTCCTATGACGCCATCTTCATTTGTGCCCGGATGGCCGCCTCATATTCGTCCCGGAAATGCTTAATGCTGGACAGCACCGGGCTCACCGAGAACTCACCCAACGGGCAGAAGCACTTGCCGACCATGGTGCTGGCGACCTCGTTCAGGAGGTCGATGTCAGACAGTTGGGCCTTGCCGCTGTGGATGCGCTCCAGCAACTTCAGCATCCAGTACGTTCCCTCGCGGCATGGCGTGCACTTCCCACACGACTCGTGCTTGAAGAAGCGCACCATTTTCAGCGCCGCCCAGACCATGTCCGTGTCCTCGTCCATGACGATGACCGAGCCCGAACCGAGCATTGAGCCGGCTGCCTGGACAGACTCGAAGTCCATTGGCACGTCCAACGCCTGGGCGGGCAAGATCGGCGCCGACGCGCCTGCGGGCAGGATGCCCTTGACCTGCTTGCCGTCCCGCACGCCGCCGCCATATTCCTCGATCAGCACCCGGAACGGAGTGCCAAGGGGGAGCTCGTAGTTGCCGGGGCGGTTGACGTGGCCGCTCAGGCAGAACACCTTGGGACCAGGGCTCTTCTCAGTGCCGATGGAGAGGTACCACTCCGGCCCGCGCTCGATGATTGGCGGGACGTTGGCCAGCGTCTCGACGTTGTTGATGATCGTCGGCTTGTTGTACAGACCGACGGCGGCCGGGAAGGGCGGCTTGTTGCGCGGCTGTCCCAGCCTGCCTTCCAGGGATTCGAGCAGCGCCGTCTCCTCGCCACAAATATACGCACCTGCACCCAGATGGAGGTAAACCTCCAGGGTGAAATCCGAGCCCAAAATGTTGGGTCCCAGATAATTGGCTGCACGCGCCGCGTTAATTGCGCGTTGAAGCTTACCAGCCACGCTGGCATACTCGCCGCGAATGTAGATGTAAGCCGCGCGGCACTGGATGGCATAGGCAGTAATGGCGATCCCTTCCAGCAACTGGTGTGGGTTGTTCTCCATAATCTGCCTGTCTTTGAACGTCCCCGGCTCACTTTCGTCGGCGTTGACCACCAGGTAGCGCGGGAAGACGCCTTTGGGGAGAAAACCCCATTTGACCCCGGCTGGGAAGCCTGCGCCGCCGCGCCCGCGCAGATTAGCCCGTTTGACGATATCGATCACCTGGTCGGGCGTGTTTTCTTTGATCGCCTTCCTGAGGGCCTGGTAGCCGCCATGATTGACGTAGACGTCGAACTGAGCAATGTCCGGGATATCGAGATCGCGCAGAATGATGTGTTCGGGCATGCTAGCCGTCCCTCCCATCGAGGATCGGATCCAGCGCCGATATGCTGGGCGCTGTTGCCTTCCCGCTGCGCAGGTCGTCGATCAGGCGATCGGCCTGCTCCGGTGTCATGTTCTCGTAAAATTCCAGGTTGACCTGCATCACCGGCGCCTTGTCGCAGGCACCCAGGCACATCACCCGCTCGAGGGTGAACATGCCGTCCGGCGTGGTCTGGCCTGATTTGACGCCCAGCTTGCGGCAGACGTGATCGGCAAACTTCTCGGCACCACGTAGCGCGCAGG
This sequence comes from Chloroflexota bacterium, assembly GCA_037440585.1. GTDB lineage: Bacteria > Chloroflexota > Anaerolineae > Epilineales > JBBITV01 > JBBITV01. The sequence continues at coordinate 4,111 of JBBITV010000133.1, read as the reverse complement.
GCAGGTCGTCGCAGATGTGCAGGACGTACCGGCCGACTGGTGCGTCGTACAACAGGCTGTAAAAGCCGCTGACGCCCCATACTTCTGTCGGGTCCACCTCCAGAACTGCAGCGACCTCGCGGATGGCCTCCTCGGTAAGGTGGCCATACTCCTTCTGCGCCAGGTACAGCGCCGGGATCATCGCCGACTGTTTGGTCTGATAATGAGGCAGCAGGGATTGGATAATACCTTTAGACTTTTCAGATAGCATGTCAGGTCCTCTTGGTACACAGGTACACAAGTACACAGGTACACAGGGCAAGAGGTCCCTGGGTACCTGTATACCTGGGTACCTGTGTACCTATCTATCCACCTCGCCCAATACCGGGTCAAGGCTGGCAATGATAGCTACCAGGTCAGCCACCAGGGCACCCTGGCCAAAGACAGGCATCATCTGCAAGTGGACGAAGGAGGGCGATCGCATATGGATACGCCGCCCCCGCGCGGTCCCATCACTGACGACGTAGAAACCGAGTTCACCGCGCGGTGCCTCGACCGCGGCATATACCTCGCCGGGCGGCGGCTTGATGCCCTCGGTCCAAATTTTGAAGTGATGGATCAGTGATTCCATACTGACTGCCAGTTCTTCTTTAGGCGGCGGCGCCACTTTGCGATTGTCGGTGATGTGCGGCCCTGGGGGCAGCTTCTTCAGCCCCTGCTGAATGATACGCACGCTCTGGCGCATTTCCTCCATCCGTACCAGGTAGCGGTCATAGCAATCGCCTTGTGAGCCGACAGCCACATCGAAGTCGACCTGGTCGTAGGCGGCGTAGGGCGCGTCCTTGCGCAGGTCCCACTTCACTCCGGTAGCGCGCAGCACCGGACCGGTGGCCGCCCACCTGATGGCGTCTTCGGCTGAGATGGCGCCTATCCCACGTGTGCGCTCCAGCCAGATCGGGTTGTTGGTCAGCAGGGCGTGATACTCGTCTAACGCGCCGGGCATGACATCGACGATTTTCTGTACCGCGTCCTCGAATCCATCCGGCAGGGGATAGGCCAGGCCGCCCGGACGGAAGTAACTCGCCATCATTCGCGCGCCCGAGCACATCTCCATGATGTCAATGATCTTCTCTCGCTCGCGGAAGGCGTACAGAAAGACGCTCATCGCCCCAAGGTCGAGGCCATTGGACGCCAGGAAGACCAGATGACTCGCAATGCGATCAAGCTCGCAGAGGATGACACGGGCCCACTGCGCTCGTGGCGGGACGTCGACGTCCATGAGCTTCTCAACGGCCAGGACGTAGCCCAGGTTATTGTGTAGCGGCCCCAGGTAACTCATCCGGTCCGTGCAGGGGATAGCCTTGATGTACGGCTTGCTTTCCATCGTCTTTTCGATTCCGGTATGCAGGTAGCCGACATCGGCGACGACGTTGCGGACGCGCTCGCCGTCCAGCTCTACCATCAGCCGCAAAACGCCGTGGGTGCTGGGGTGCTGCGGCCCCATGTTGATGATCATTGTCTGGGAGAAGGGGTCTATCTCACCTGCCACGCCGGGCTGAATGGCCATCCGGCGGGCCATCTCGGCCTGGGCGAGAAGCTCCGCTTCCCGCGCGTCGGCAGGTTGGGCACCGTTCGCACCAGGGCTGCCGCCCTTGAACCAATCGACGATTTGATTTATCAAGCTCATAGATCAACTCCCAATGACCGATGGCCAATGAACACCCCCTGCGCTCTACACGCTTGCTGGGGGAAGGGGTGATTTGGTCATTGGTCATTCATTCTCTCGGACGCGGCTTCCGGCTAAATATTTCCTCGGCATTGTGGGTGAACGCCACCTCTTCATAGCCGAGGGGGTGATCTTTGCGCAGCGGATGCCCTTGCCAGTCATCAGGCATCAGGATGCGGGCAAGGTTCGGATGACCTTCGAAGATGATGCCAAACATATCGAAGGTTTCGCGCTCATGCCAGTTGGCCGTCGGCCAGACCGGGCTCACCGTGGGCACCCTCGGATCATTGCCATCGGCGAGTACTTTGAGGCGCAAAAAGCCCTGCCTGGGCAGCGACCGCAGATGATAGACGACCTCGAAACGCGGCTCCTCCGGCAACCAGTCCACCACAGTAACGTCCAGCAAAGTATCAAACTTCAGATCAGGGTCGTCTCTAAGGAACTGGCAGACCTGGATCAGGTCCTCTTTGCGCAAGAGGATGGTCGTTTGCCCGCGAAATTCGTCCGCGCCGAGGACGGCGTCGGGGAAACGTTGGCGCACTGAAGTAACAACCGGATTTTCTTCAGCCATTCAATAATCACTCCTGTGTGGATTCTCAAAGGGATCGAAGAGGTCTCACACTCGCACTGGCTCTTCTTTCTTCCCCAACTTCGTCTCGCGCTGGATCTTCTCCTGCAGCCGGATGATCCCATCGATCAACGCCTCAGGGCGTGGCGGGCAGCCGGGCACGTACACGTCCACCGGGACAATCTCGTCCACGCCTTGCAAGAGGGCGTAGTTATTGAAGATACCGCTGCACGAGGCGCAATCGCCCATGGCGATGACCCATTTGGGCTCAGGCATCTGGTCGTAAATGCGGCGCAGCACCGGTGCCATCTTGCGCGAAACCCGGCCAGCCACGATCATCAGGTCTGACTGCCGGGGTGAGGCGCGCATCAACTCCATCCCGAAGCGGGACAGATCGTAGCGCGAAGCCTGGGCCGACATCATTTCAATGGCGCAGCACGCCAGGCCGAACAACGCTGGCCAGATCGATTTGGCGCGCGCCCAACCGATAGCCTTTTCCAGGCTTATCGTGACAATTCCCATATCGCCAAGTTTATCTTCTAGTCCCATTCCAATGCACCTTTCTTCCACACGTAGACATACCCGACGACCAAAATGAGCAAGAAGACGACCATCTCGATCAGCCCAAACCAGGCCAATTGCCGGTAAACGATCGCCCAGGGATAAAGGAAAATGACTTCAATGTCGAAGAGAATAAAGAGGGTAGCGATGAGATAGAAGCGGATAGGCATGCGGCGCATGGCCTGGCCAAAAGGCGTCATGCCGGACTCATACGGGGCGAGCTTCGCGGGGGTAGGCTTGCGCGGCCCAAGGAAGATGGAGATAAGGAGCACGAGTCCGGCTACGCCGGTGGCCAGGATGGCCAGAACCAGAATCGGGAGAAAGTCAGCAGGCATGGGCACACTCCCTAGGAACGTTTATATGTTGAACGTTGGAACGTTAAACGTTCCAACGTTTAACGTGTAATGGTTATTTCCTGGCTGCCGCTACGCCTGCCTTAGCTTGTTCCTTGGCTTTGCGTGCGGCTTCTTCCTCTGCCCAGGCGATAGGATGCGTCTCGGCATAGTAGTCTGTGGTTACTGTCAGCGCTGCCTTGTCATAAATCAGAGTCTGATGCCGCTCAAAGCTAGATAGCTCAAATACGTGATTCATTTTAATAGCGTCAAACGGACAATACTCGGCACAGAAACCGCACTGCATACAGATTGAGAAGTCAATGTAGAATTCCTCAGGCTCCGGCTTCGGTTTGCCGTCCGGTTTTGTGCCGCGGACGATCCAGATGCACTGGGGTGGGCATACCTTAGGGCAAATGCCACACGAGGTGCATCGGTCGGTCTTTGTCTCGGTATCCCACAAGAGCATGGGATAGAAGCGGAATCGCTCCGGAATGGCCAGCCGCTCCTCCGGGTATTGCACCGTAAAAAGGCCACGTTCCCCCGGCTTCTGGCGCACCGCCTGCGCGTCCTCGCGGTAACGGCGCGGAAACTCCTTCAGGTCGGCTGCATAAGATTCCAGGAAGTGCTTAAAGGTCACCGCCATTCCACGCAACACACCCAGGCCGAACATACACCCTCCAAACAACATGATAAGGTGAGGGGGTGACAAGGTGGCAAGGTGATTGAATAAGTTCACCTTGTCACCTTGTCACCTTGTCATCTGTCTACTTCTCCCAACACAATATCAATACTCCCCAATATCGCGACAATGTCGGCCACTTTATACCCTTTGCACATCTCGCCTAAGGGGGTCAGGTTAACGAAACAACTAGAGCGAACGTGGTAGCGGTACGGGTTTGCTCCGCCGTCGCTCACGCAGAAATAACCGATTTCCCCGCGAGG